>CAZTOF010000613.1:0-3306 GCA_964615515.1 uncultured Gemmatimonadaceae bacterium | reverse complement strand
GACTTGGAACAGGTCGGCCAATCGCGATCCCGTGTCCGATCCGTCCTCGGCTGTCCGGCTCTCAAGAAGGTCGAAGAAGGTCATCCGGCCGAGCTTCTCCTGAAACCGGCGGAGGTCGGTGCGGCGACGACTGTCCTTTCGGGCCTTCAGGCGCTCGAACTCGGCCCGAAGATCGTCCAGAAACAGCGGTCCGATCACCTTCAGGATGTTCTTCTCGGTCGTGTAGTGCGCGCCCTGCTGACGGCGCTCCACCGGGTCCATAACCGACTGGAACAGAGCGCCAAAGATCGCGGGCGAGATGTTCGACCAGTCGAACCGGCAAGCGTCCAGCAACGCCGTCCGCATCTCCCCGTTGAACGCCGGGATGCGCAGCGGCTCCTCGAACAACCGACCATTGACGTAGGGGAAGCGGGCCAAGTCCTCGTCGAGCGTCGCGTACCGAGCCTCCTCCCGCGTGTCGAGGACTTGGAACAGGTCGGCCAATCGCGATCCCGTGTCCGATCCGTCCTCGGCTGTCCGGCTCTCAAGAAGGTCGAAGAAGATGTCTCGCGGCTCGAAGATGCCGGTGTCGTCGGCGAACAGGCAGAACACGATCCGCACCAGAAAGCGCTCCAGATCGTGGCCCCGGTAGCCCGCGGCGTCAAGCGCGTCGTGAAGCCGCCCGACGAGTTCCGCCGCCTCGATGTTGACGGGGTCCTGATCTCGGAAAGTCCGCCGCTGGACGCCGAGTATGAAGCCGAACTCCTCGACGTGGCCTGGCAAGTCCGCGAGGGAGAAGGAAACGGTCTCCCGCTCGTCCAGATCGTGAAGCTCGAAGGTCTGGAAGTCGCTCACGAGGATGTAGCGCGGGCGGTCGCGCTCGGACAGCGCGTCGAAATACTCCCCGGCCTGTCCGTACGCCTTGCCGAGATCGCGTCCGGCGCTCTTCTGCTCGACGATCAGCACGCCCGGCCAGAACAGGTCGATGTACCCCGAGCGGTTGTCCAGCTTGGCGACGTGCTCCTCGTAGCGGGCGACGGACCGACGGCGCACGTCGAACACCTCGAAGAAGTCGTTGTAGAAGCTCTGCGTCTCGCCCTTCTCGTACGCGGCGTCCCGCCACTCCTTGGCGAAGGCCGCTGCACGGAACCGCACTTCGTTCCATGACAGGCGCATCCGGCTACTCCTCCGCCGTACCGGTTACCGGACGTGGCCGAGAGGCGAAATCGTGGTCTTCGGCGTCGGATCGGGTCACGTCGGTCACTCGGTGTCTTCGGTCGGGGTCGCTGACAACCGGGCGGAGTTCTCGGAGCGGCACGTAGTACCGGACGTAGCGGTGCCCGTCCGACCATAGTTCGCCCTTCGGATCGCCGACCAATACGGTGGCGCGCTTCGTGATCCGGTTGACCCGCCCTTGGAGCAGTCGTCCTTGGTAGCGGAACGATACCCGCGTACCGACGCCGATGCCGAGCTTTGCGGCGCGCGCGGAGCGGGTCACGAGTTCGTGCGTATGCGCCCGATGGCCGAACAGCCTTGCGGCGATGCTCTGAAAGCGTTCGCGGTTGCAGTGACTCTCGTCCCAGCACAGCCACTCGGCGAGGTGGACGAGTTCGTGCTCGAATAGCCGTTGCAGCGCCCCCAACCGGTCGTGGCACGGCAGACCGCCGACGGTGACATCCGGGTCGCCAGTCCGAAAGCCGTCGAAGAGGATGGAAGTGGCCACCGCGATCTCGAAATGGGTCGTACCATCCGGGAGACGACGGCGCGTGGTCTTACCGCCCGCGCGCGTCATCCTGTCGGAAAGGCGGAAGCTCAGACCGGACGGCCCGAGCAGCTTCCCGCACAGACCGCCTAGGAAACGCGCGTCGTAGACCGCGAACAGAAAAGAGAGGTCGTCCGTGTGGAGACGCGTAAAGTTCGGTTCGCTGGCGTACGGCGACGCACGGATGAGACGGTGCCCGATGTCGCGTGTCCATCTGCGGATCTTGGCCGGTTCCGGATCGCTCACGAGGAGGATCCGGCTGAGAGCCCCCAGCGCCTCTCCGGCATCCACCACCGCTCGCTCGCGGGGCGGCGCTGCACGGAGTTCCCGGGTAGGATATGGAGTGCTCATCCAAGGTCGTTTCCGTCTACGGTTGGCGTCGACTTGGGCATCGAATGAAACTAACCTGCCAACGCAGTCCGGTCGTTGGGTATGCCTGAACTGGCGGTCGGCCCCCAGAAAGCGGCGTGATCCGTGAAGAATGAGACCGGAGCTTCGGCCTATGGGGAACGATCCGAGGAGGTTATCCGACGACCGCGAAGGGCGTGAGAATCACCCGCTCCGATTCCCGCCGTTCAACCCGTTTTTCCCGCCCACGCGGCACGGTCCAGCAGGGTCCAGAGAAACGGCAGGAAACGCAGATCGTGCAGCCCTGTAATCAGTTAGCCGATTTCCTGCCGGGATTCAGGCCCTTACCAATCCGCCGACTCCGCTTCCGTCTGTGAGTCGGATCGCTCGTGTAACTTCCGTCAATCGAATGGCAACGGCGCCTGGGCCCTTCGTCGACACTTTGGTGAGCCGCTGGTTGTCTGGATCGAGTACCCACACTTCCTGTCCCACTAGTGAAATACCCGTGGGCCGGAGGAACTCGCGCGGTCCCTGACCCGATCGTCCGAAAACCCAATCGACTCCGGCTGATGTGATGCTCTTGAGCGCCCGATCGCCGTAGTCAAAGGTCACGACACCACCTGTTCCGTCTGCGGCCAGCAGCCCTGGCACTTGAATTGGCGAATCCAAGTCTGGTGGCAACTCCCACAACAACTCCCAGAAGACGTTTACCTCGCGTCGTTCAGGTCTCTGCCCCAGGGTACTTTCACCAGACGCGAGCAACGGGAGCCACGCAGCAAGCGCGGCGCGAAGACCAGACTTGAGAGTGCCACCTCGCCGCTGTCTCATTCGGAGTTTCCTTGCTGTTGGGTTGGAGGCGAATCTCGTTCTCTGGTGGAGACGTGTTTCGCGGGTCTTCTGTCGCACGCTGTACCGATCTAACAGTTCCCAACCGGAAAACGTGCAATCGAGGTCTCTGCCCAGGCATCTGAGCAGCGCCTTCAGGCCGGCCCCGTCACCCCCGCTAACCGACTCCAAGGGCGAGGATCCCGGTTCGCCTGGAACGCAGCAGCGCTTCGATGTCCGCCGTGGAACAGTTGCCCCGCAACAGAGCGGCTACGAGACGCGGCGAGACGTTCTCGTCGAGGAGGTGCTTCACCCGGGCGGGATCGAAAACCAGCCTGCGCTCACGCGCCCTAGCGAATGCCAGCGACGCCCGGATGTCTTCGGGCTCCAGG
>CAZTOF010000612.1:0-3366 GCA_964615515.1 uncultured Gemmatimonadaceae bacterium | reverse complement strand
GGGCGGCGGGGTCGGCGATCGTGCCGCTGGGTGACGCGGAAGCCGCCTACGCGGGTTCGTTCGCGGCCGTCCGGACGGTGCGCGAACTCGAGGACGGGCGGGTTCTGGTGGCCGACCCGCTCGGCCAGGTGGTCGTGCGGGTCGACCTGGATGCCGGCACGGCCGACACCATCGGGTCGGTCGGCGAGGGGCCGGAGGAGTACATCCAACCCGACGCGGTCTGGCCGCTCCCCGGCGGCAGGACGTTGCTGGTCGACCTCGGCAACGGGCGCCTCACCGAGCTGAGCCCCGAACTGGATTTCGGCGAGACCCGCCCCTACGCGATGGGTGACGTGACCCGGGGACAACTGGTCATGGCGCTGCCCCACGCGGTGGACGGCCGCGGGCGCCTGTACTTCAGGGACCTGAGCGGGATGGGATCGGGGACCGATTCGGCGAAGGTCTTCCGCCTGGACCTGGATTCAGAAGCGCTGGACTCGGTGGGCAGGGTGAAGCTCCCGGACGTCACGCGCCAGGAGTCTGGAGGGGCGAACAACCAGAATGTCCAGGTCACCACGGTTCCCCTCTCGCCGGCGGACGCGTGGGGGGTGGCCGGCGACGGGCGCCTGGTCGTCGCGAGGGTGGGGGACTACCACGTGGACTGGATCGCCGAGGACGGTTCGGTCACGAGCGGGCCGTCGATCCCCTACGAGCCGGTGCGGATCGGCATGGCCGAGAAGCGGCAGTGGCGGGACGGGCGGTCCGAGAGCGGCGGCGGACTCGGGATGGAGGTCGGCATCGAAAACGGTGCGGTGTCGGTCCGGGTCTCCCGCGGCGGAGCGTCCCGGGACGACGACGAAGCCCTTGAGGGCTACCCGTGGCCGGAGGTCAAGCCGGCCTTCTACGGAGGGACGGTCCCGGTCCTGGTGGACGATCGCGGGCGGGCCTGGGTGCGGCGGCACCGCGAGGCCGGGGAACTGCCTGCGTACGATGTCTTCGGCGGCACCGGCGAGCGGGAGATGACAGTCGAGTTGTCGATGGGACGGCGCGTGGTGAGCTTCGGCGACGGCAGGCTCTATGCGGCGCACATGGACGAGTACGGGCGGCAGTTCCTGGAGCGGTACCGCCTGCCGTAGTCGTGACGCCCCGAGGGGTGCTCGCGAGGGTTGCCCGTCGGCGGCCCCAAAGCCGGCGGACAACCCTCAAGGCTTGCTTCCTATCCCGGAAGCCCCGTGCTCAGCTTCACGGTCCAGTTGTTCGGATTCGACCCGTCCCAGTTTCTCCGAAGGGCCCGCACTTCGCCGTTCTCGTCGATCAGCATCGCCGTGGGCGTGTGCGAGTCCCGGGTCACCGCCACCGCGCCCTCCGGCCCCGAGACCGTGATGCTCTCGAGCCCTGCCGGGGTGGGAACGGTCACGGTGAATATCCGGCCCCCCTGCATGTCCGGGGGAGTGTGGGACGTGAACCGGTGACTGAAGAGCACTTGCCCGCGCGGGCCGTGCCCCTCGATCAGGTAGGGGCCGCCGCCGCCCGTCTCGGGTGTCGCTACCGCCTCGAAGACCGGATCCACCGTGAGGACACCGTCGTGCACCGATCCCGTGACCACGAGCACCGACTGGGTCCGCCCCAGGTATGCGCCCCGGCCGGCCCGGAACTCCACACCGCGGTTGAAGTGGTAAGCGCTTACCCAGGTGTTCCCGCAATAGCCCATGAAGTCCGTCCACCTGTCGGGTGGCAGTAGACGGTTGTTGTATGGGTTGAATCCCCACCAGTCCAGCAACCCCTCTTCGTCCGGGTAGTTCGGATCAGGCCCGCCCGCACCGCAGGCCGGTGCGTGGAGCAGGTTCATCGAGTGCCCGGTCTCGTGGATGTAGGTCTCGGTTTCGGGCACCCCGCAGCTGACCGGATGCCCGATGCTGAAGGCGATTCCCAGGACACCGCCACGCTGCGACGTCCTGACCGCCCCGTAGTAGTAGTGATCCCGCTTGTCCTCCTGCCTCCGCAGCGCATCGAGCTCGCGCAGCAGACCCAACCAGGAGCCTCCATAGTCTTCCGTCCAGTTCAGGTCGGTCTCATACGGCGCGTGGGCCACCACGTTCTGTTCCATGACGGGCAGGAGCACCGTCGCCCGATCTCCCATGTCACCATTCTCTGCGTTGCCCGTCACCCACCGCTCGACCGAACGAGTCGGATCGTGGGACTGATCGTGGGCCTCGAGGACGGGCACCAGCATCTGGTTCTGCACGTCCAGATTCACGACCGCGATCTCGATCGTGTCGCCGCCCTTGACCGCCCGCTCCTTGTCATCCGGGTCGATGACGACCGACACCATCAGCCCTTCCGACACGTCCTCGCCCTCGACTTCGAAGTTGTAGCTGTTGTCGTAGGTCGACTGGTCCACTTCGACCAGGATCTGCGGCGTCACCTGGTGCAGGATCGTGTCCACGATCGTCCCGTTGTCGTTCCAGAGCCGGACCCGGGCGTCCGGTGCCGGGTAGCGACTCGGGCCTTCGGCCACGGCGTGCATCCGGAACATGCCCGGGCGGCCCGCCACCAGCGGAATCGGTTCATGCGGGTGCTGGTTCACCTGTGTGATGTAGGCCACCACGTCCAATGTATGGACCTGCTTGATCTCGACCGCGGCGGTTGTCTCGATCGTCTCGCCATCGCCGCCCACCGCGGATACCGTGACGACCACGTTCCCGTGCCGCACCGGGACCACCGTCCCGTCGTCCTGCACGCTCGCAACCGTGGGGGGGCTGGTCGACCATTCCACTCCTCCGGCCGGCGGATCGATCGTCCCGCCCTTCTGGTCGAGGTACATGACCTGGAGGGTCACCGTCGAGTCCTGCCAGATGGACGCGACACCCGGTTCGATCTTCATGGATGTGAGGACCAGCTCCTCGGTACAGCCCACGGTCATGACGGCCACCACGGCCGCCGGCAGCAAACGTCTCATTTTCGCGCCTCCTTTGCGCAGGGTATTGACCCGGCCGTCCTCGACAGCCCTTGGTCCCGATAACCGATTATCCATTCCATGATGCGGGTTGCTGACGGTGCCCGTCAACCTGCGCCCGCCGGATCGGGAGATCAAGATGTCGATCGCGAGAAGTCTCCGCCACCAGTTCGCCCACGAGTTCGTAGGATCCACCCGGGAATACGACGCGACGGGCCTCGTGCCTCGCGACTTGTGATCGGATCCGTCGGATCCCGTCCTCCGGGAACCACGGGGAACAGTCCCTTTCCCCCGCCTTATTCACGAGCGGTCTGGAAGCGGGGCGACGTGAGGCGGTAAGTGTTTTAGATTCAATGTGTTAGATGAATCACGAACACTTACCAGCCATCACGTCGGGGGTGAAGATAATGGATGCGCCGTTCAGCTTCAAC
>CAZTOF010000611.1:0-8647 GCA_964615515.1 uncultured Gemmatimonadaceae bacterium | reverse complement strand
CCCCTCGCTTCGTCGACTCGGCGATCCCGCTGCCGCTGGAGCTCGAGGCTGGAGGCGGTGGCGTGATCGGGCGCCCACCAGTCGCCGCGGCAAAACCCGGGACACGAGCATGTCAAGATGGGACAGGCCACCGGCGGGATGCGTGCCGCCCCCTTGTAGCCACGGCCGACCAGCAGTTCGCCACGGACGACGTACGCGTCAAGCTCAAGCGCCTCTATCCGACGTGTGATGTGTGACATGACACTAGGCCGCTTGCGGGCTAACCATCGTGAAAATGTTGAGGATGCGGCTCAAGCCGCGATCCCAACGGTGTCGAAGAGGCTTCGCATCTCGTGATGAACACCGGCGTGGCGTTGGTCCAGGATGCTGCTGATACGGGGCTTGGCCGCGCCGCAGGACGTGGATGCCGCGGCGAGAAGCGGGCAGACGACCTTTTCACGGAGCATGAGCAGGGCCGCCATCGCGCGTAGAGCCGAGGGGTCCACGAGGTATCGGCGTGAACGGGGGATCCTGGTGGCCAACCCCTTGCAGCGGAACTTCCTGAGGTCGTAGGCGGCGCGGCTCGGCGAGTACCGGTCGTCATTGAGTAGCCGGGCGACCTTGGCGGCGAGCTCCGAGGACGTGAACCCCGCCGGGTTCGGGGAGAGCGCGAGGAGGGCGTGCATCACGGCACCGGCACGAGGACGGTTGATGTCGATGCCGCCGACGCGGACCGCGCCGAGGCGGCCCGGCCGGGGGAGCCGGTCGAGGAGTCTCGCATCGACGAAGGTCGTGTCCAGGCAGTCGAGCACCTCGACGAAGCGGTCGCCCATTTGCCGAAGCGCCTCGACCGCGGCCCGCCGCCCGCAACGCCCGCTCGTACTCCCGCTCGAAGGCGGCGTTCGCCTCCGGATTGCTGTTCTGTACGATGACCGACTTGGCGAGCCGGTCGAAGCCGGGTAGCGAAGGACCGGCGGCCAAGTCGATCAGCGCGGCTTGCCATGCGTCCACCCAACGGCCCATCGCCGGGTCACCCGGCCGGGGGCTGTCCACATGTCCCCTGCCGAAGTGGAGGTCGACCAGTTTGCGGGCCGCGTCATCCCGCCACGGCTCCCACACCGCCGGATCTCTTGCGATGTCGCGGACAAGCTCCCGCGTGGACGCCTCCGTTCCCGACGCGATGGCCGAGAGAAGCGTTCCAACGACCACGCTCCGGCCCATCCCGTCCGCGTCCGGGGCCAGCAACCCCCGCTCCCACTCCCGCCGCAGCTGCGCGGCAAGCCACGCCTCGAAGCGGGGGTGCTCGGACGGACATCGCAGAGCAAGGTTCTTGTCGCGCCCCCCGTGTTCACGGTCTCTGGCCCGTTGCAGCTGGGGACCTATGGCCCGCGCCAGTTCGCGTTGCATGTGCGGGTCGGTCTCCGCCGCTTCCGTCATGGCCGCGAAAGCCGCCCCGGCCCACCCGCCTTCTGACGGGCAACCGGCAACGAACAGCTTCCCGGTCATCAGATAGTCTCCCGCCGCGACCTGTCGGATAAAGTCGTTTGGGTCGGCGGGAATCCCGTACCGGGCCACCGAGTCCGGCAACTCGTACTCCTGCCCGGCCAGCGCGGCCGGGTCAAGGACCGCCGCGAAGACGGCGGCGAGGATCGTGTTTCGGATCGTCATTTTCGGGTCTCCTTTCCCGTGGGTGTTCAAAACAGGCTCCAGTCACAACCGGGGCTGGTGAAGTTGAACGGCAAGACCCGGGACACGAGCATGTCAGAATGGGACAGGCCACCGGCGGGATTCGTGCCGCCCCTCCGGAGCCAAGGCCGACCAGCAGTTCACCACGGACCAGGCACGCGTCAAGCTCAAGCGCCTCTATCCGACGTGTGAGGTGTGACATGCGACTAGACCGTAAGACAAACCCCAGCGGCGTTCCCATGGAACCGGCACCGCTCCGCAATGAGTTTCGGCCCGCGGTGTGGCCCCTCACGGCCCTGGGGAGATTCGAGCGGCGATGCATCTGCGCTCGCCACCCCGCTTCACCCGTTTCACGATGTAAAGTAAAGACAACATTACATTGTGTCAACTATAGTGTACATTCTGTGATTCCCAGGCTTCGCTCTGCGTTGCTCCTCGGGCGAATGGCGGCGCTGATTCCCCACTCGTCGCGCCTTGCCAGCCCGGCGCATCGCGGCTCCCGGTGCTCGGGGCGGATTCACTCGCGGACTGCTGGTACACCGGTTCGGAAGCTCGATGCCCTATTGTCATGCGGCCCGCGGCAGTCTGCCGCGAACCGGTCCCCAAACACCATTCATCCGCCCCGCCTACAACCCCCTACTAGGGGGTGTGACACCGGAACCCGAATCCCGCCCCCACTTGGCCGCCCGCGCCGTCCTGCGCGACAAGTTCGGCTTTCCCGGCTTCCGCCCCGGCCAGGAGGAGCTGGTCGGCAGCGTCCTCTCGGGCCGTGACACGCTCGGCGTCCTCCCCACCGGAGGCGGCAAGACCCTGTGCTACCAGCTCCCCGCCTTCATGATGCCCGGCCTGGTGCTGGTCGTCAGTCCGCTCATCTCGCTCATGCAGGACCAGGTCGACCGCGCCCGCCGCCTCGGCCTGCGCGCCGCCTCGCTCACCTCCCAGGATCCAGAGGACACCCAGCGCCGCGCCGAAGAGGATCTCGCCCGTGGCCGCCTCGATCTCCTCTTCTGCTCCCCCGAGCGCCTGGAGGCCCGCAGGCTGCGCACCCTGCTGAGTTCGTCCCCCGTCTCCCTCATCACCATCGACGAGGCACACTGCATCTCCGAGTGGGGTCACGAATTCCGCCCCGCCTTCCGGCGCATCCACCGTCTCCGCGAGATCGTCCCGGCTCCGGTGCTGGCCGTGACCGCCACCGCCACCCCCGCCGTCCGGGACGACATCACCCAGGTACTCCGCATGACGGACCCCTTCAGGGTCGTCACCTCTTTCGACCGCCCCAACATCCGCTGGCTGGTGGCACGGCGGCGCTCCGGAGTCGACCGCATCCGCGCCATGGTGCGCCTCATCCGCAGGGCTCCTCCCGAGTGCGCGGAGAGGGCGCTCATCGTCTACGCCCCCACCCGCCGTCTGGTCGTGAACGTGCGCCGCGCGCTGGCCGGACTGGGGGTGATCGGCGACGCGTACCACGCCGCGCTCCCCAGCGAGGAGCGGCAGGCCGTGCAGCGGCGCTTCATGTCCGGCGAGTCCAACGTGGTGGTCGCGACCTGCGCCTTCGGCATGGGCATCGACCGCGGCGACGTGTGGGCCGTCTTCCACTACGCCTTCCCGGGGTCGCTGGAGAGCTACTATCAGGAGGCCGGCCGAGCCGGGCGCGACGGGGAGGAATCGATGGCGCTCGGCTTCGTCCACAAGGAGGACTGGAGGGTTCCCGCGTCGTTCATGGAACGCGCCTATCCCGGGCCGCGCGATGTTCTCAAGGTACTCGCGAAGATCCGATCCCACCGTTCGGCCGCCCGGACCCTGTCAACCGCGACCCTGCTGGGACCGGGCGGTGCCAACGTGCCCCATCTCAAGTGGCTCATGCGCTCCGGCGCCATACGCGTGGATCCGGTGCTGGCCCAGTGGATCGACGACTGGCCGGACCGCGAGACAGCAGACCCGCCGGCCGGCGCGCCCCCCCCTGTCGCGCTCACAGGCAACCCTCCCGACCTCGGCCCGCTGGTCACCACCCGGCGGCAGGCCGCCGACCGGCTCCGGGCGATGCAGCGATACTGCGGCCGCCGGGGATGCCGGAGAATGGCCCTGTTGCGTTACCTTGGAGAGGTGCCCGGCCGGCGCTCATGCGGTTCCTGCGACCGATGCGAGCGCCGCCGGGATCCCGCGGCCTGAAGAAATCCGGCCCGATTCAAGACAGAACTCGCCGCGCGCGATGGATCCATATCTAGACCAGACCCACCTGAACCTGCAGGCCGATGTCCGCCGGTTCGCGATCGAGAGCATCGTCCCCGTCGCTCGCGAGTTGGATGAGACGGCCCGTTTTCCCTGGGACAACGTAAAGTCGATGGGCGAACGGGGATGGCTGGGGGTGCCCGCGCCACGGGAGCTGTCGGGGATGGGCCGGGACTACCTCAGCTACATCCTGGTGGTCGAGGAGCTGGCGAAGCACGACGCCAGCCACGCCATCACGGTTTCGGCGCACACGACCCTGGCCACCTCGCCCATCCTCGCCTTCGGGACCGACGAGCAGAAGGCCCGCTTCGTCCCGCTTCTGGCCTCGGGCCGGGTGCTGGGGGGCTTCGGGCTGACCGAGCCGGGCGCGGGTTCGGACTCCTCCGGCACCAGGACCACGGCCGTCGCGGCGGACGGCGGCTACCGCATCACGGGCAGCAAGATCTTCATCACCCACGCGGGGGTGGGCGAGATCTTCGTGGTCACCGCCAGGACGCGGAAGGGGGAAGGGCACCGCGGCATCACCAGCTTCGTCGTGTGCAAGCCGACCGTCGACCTGGAAGAAGCCGCCCGGACCGGCATCGGCCACCGGCCCGAGCTGCCGTACTCGGCGGGCGTCACCCCCGGAGCCAGGGAGGACAAGCTCGGCTGGCGCGCCTCGGACACCCGCGAACTCCACCTTCAGGACGCGTGGGTGAGCCGATGCCAGCGCCTGGGCGAGGAAGGGCACGGCTTCACCAACTTCATGAAGACCCTCGACGCCGGCAGAATCGGCGTCGCCGCGCTGTCCCTCGGGATCGCACAGGGTGCTCTCGACGCCGCGGTGCGCTACACGGTGCGCAGGCGCCAGTTCAAGCGGCCGGTCTGGGAGTTCCAGGACGTCCGCTTCGGCCTCGCGGATCTGGCGGCGGAGGTCCAGGGTGCGAGACACCTGACGTACCACGCGGCCTGGCTCAAGGACCGCGGCCGGCCCTTCGGCAAGGAGGCGGCCATGGCGAAGCTCGTCGCCGCCAGGCTCGCGGCCGGGGCAGCCCGCACGGCGGTCCAGTTCCTCGGGGGGGCCGGGTACACCTCCGACCACCCGGTGGAACGCATGATGCGCGACGCCAAGGCGTGCGAGATAGGCGAGGGCACCGAAGAAATCCAGAAAATCGTAATAGCCCGGCACCTGCATAGGGAGTTGGACCCGTGACGAAGCACGCGCAAGCGGCCGTTCGGGGACTCCCGGCGGGGCGGGCACAGTTTGGCAGTCCGGCCTTCGGGAGCAGCATGTCCCCCGGGCCCGGTCGCCGGCTCGCGTACCACGTCCGCCCGGGACGGGAACGGGGCCGGGACGGGTCGGGGATCGACTGGTCCGGCCGGACTCGAGAATCGGAGAATTCAATTGAAGAGAGCAATCCTCATCAGCGCCTCGAACGAAGAATCGTGGGTGGCGCTGAAGGAAGACGGCCGGCTAACCGAACTCATGTTCGACCGGCCCGACCAGGACCGTCTGGTCGGCGACATTTTTCTGGGCCGCGTCGAAGCGGTCCTTCCGGGCATCCAGGCGGCGTTCGTGGACATCGGCGAAGAGAAAGCCGCATTCCTGCACGTTTCGGATGTCGGTGGCGTCCACGAGAAGGAGAATGGAGACGGCCGCCCGGGACATGCCGGGCAACGCCGGGATCGTGATTCGCCCCCCATTCAGGATGTCCTGACCAGGGGGCGGAAGCTCCTGGTCAAGGTGACCAAGGAGGCGATCTCCACGAAGGGTCCGCGGGTCACCACGCAGATTTCCCTGCCGGGGCGCTTCCTCGTGTACATCCCCGACTCCAGCCAGGTCGGCGTCAGCCGCAAGATCGACCACGGGAAGGAACGATCCCGCTTGCGTGCCATGGCGAGGAAGGTGGTGGACGGTGGCTCCGGTGGCGTGATCGTGCGCACCGCCGGCGAGGAGCTCACGCAGAAGAAGCTGGAGAAGGAATACAGCCAGCTCCAACGACGCTGGAAGGCGATTGAACGAAAGGCCGGGAAGGCCCAGGCGCCCTCTTTGATCCACGCGGAGGCGAAGCTGATCTCGGGCGTCATCCGGGACCTGTTCACCAACCGGTTCGACGCCGTGACGATCGACAACCGCGCCGCATACGAGCAGATCGTCGAATATGTGCGCGCGTTCGACCCGGAGCTCCAGGGACGGATTCACTACTACGACGAGCGCGAACACCTCTTCGATCACGCGGGGATCGAGAAGGAGATCCAGCGCTCCTTCAGGCGAAAGGTCGATCTCCCCTCCGGTGGGCACGTCATCATCGAACCGACCGAGGCGCTGGTGTCGATCGATGTGAACACCGGCCGGTTCACCGGGAGGAAGAAGGACCCTGAACACACCATCCTCAGGACCAACCTGGACGCGGCGCGCGAGATCGCGACGCAACTCCGGCTCCGGGACATCGGCGGGATCATCGTCATCGACTTCATCGACATGGAGTCCCAGGCCAACCGCGACCGGGTTCTGCAGGAACTGCGGACGCACCTGGGCCGCGACCGCGCCCGGACGCGGACGTGGGAGGTGTCGGAGCTCGGCCTCATCGAAATGACGCGGCAGCGCGTGCGGCCGTCCATCCTGCAGTCCCTGACCGAGCACTGCACGGCGTGCGGCGGCAGCGGCCATGTCTGGACTGCGGCGACGCTGATCCGGGAGATCGAGCGCGCCGTCTGCCGTGCCGGGGTTTCGGGGCGGGAGCGGCGGATCCTCATCCGCGTGCACCCACAGGTGGTGCTTCAGGTCATGGAGTTCGAGCCCCGTTTCGTCCGCAGGCTCTCGCGGGACACAAGCCTGCGGCTGGACATCCGCGACGATCCCCTGATGCGGCCGGACGACTTCCGGCTTCTGGCCGGGCGCGCCGAGGAGGACGTCACGGACAGGTACCGGTCGGGGTAGCGCTTCGCGGGACGGAGCCGGACCACGCCTTCCCGGCCGCAACCCGCGCCTCTGCCGGCGCCGGTGCGCGCGCTTCGGCGGTTCGCTACCTTGCCCGCGGCCGAATACCCCCACTCACCGCGCCCGGGCGCCCCCTTGAACCCAATCCCAGCGTTGCGAGCGATCCTCCTCGGGCTTGCCATCGCCCCCGCCACCTGGGCCGGCCTCCCCGCGGCCGCCCAGTTGCCGGCGGGAAGTGTTGGCGCGGAGTTGGCCGACGCCCCCGGCCAGGCGATCTACGCCGCTTCGTGCGCCAACTGTCACGGACTCGACGGCCGGGGCCTGCCGCCGTCGCTGGTCGCCTTCGAGGAGGAACTCCCCGACTTCACCGACTGCGACTTCGCCGCCCGCGAGCCCGACGCCGACTGGATTGCGGTCGCTCACGAGGGCGGTCCCGTGAGGGGCTTCAGCGAGATGATGCCCGCCTTCCGCGGAGCACTCACCGAGGAACAGCTGGGGCGCGTGATGCAGTACATCCGCACACTGTGCACCGATCCCGACTGGCCGCGAGGCGAGCTGAACCTGCCGCGCGCCCTGCTCACGGAGAAGGCCTATCCGGAGGACGAGTGGGTGGTGGAGGTTGGCGTGGATCTCGAAGGCGGGGGCGCGGTGGTGGGTGCCTACGTCTACGAGCACCGCTTCGGGCCCCGCAGCCAGATCGAGGTGGTGGTTCCCTATGGATGGCGCACAGGTGGCCGGGGGGAGGAAGGCGGCGACGAGCCTGCGGCCGAGGGAGTCAGCCACGGGGTCGGCGACCTGGTGCTTGCCGTGAAACATGCACTGTTCCACGATCTGGGCGCGGGGACGATCGTGTCGGTGATGGGGGAGGTGATCCTCCCCACGGGCGATCAGGGTGCCGGGCTGGGCGCCCCGGGTACCGGATTGGAGGCCTTCATGTCCGCGGGACAACTCCTTCCGGGCGACGCCTTCCTGCAGGCCCAGGCCGGGGCTGCCGTCCCCTTGTACGACGATGCCGCCATCGAGGGATTCGGGCGGATCCTGCTGGGCCGGACCTGGACCGAGGGGAAGTGGGGACGCGCCTGGTCGCCCATGCTGGAGGTGCAGGCAACACGGGACTTCGAATCGGGGGCGGGGACCCGCATCGACCTCGTGCCCCAGGTCCAGTTGTCCCTCAACACCCGCCAGCACGTTCTGGCCAACGTCGGCGTCCTTTTTCCGGTCGGCCGGGAGAACGGCGAACGACCCCCGGCCCGCCTTCTTACCTACATCCTCCTCGACTGGTTCGACGGCGGCTTCTTCGAGGGATGGTGACGATGCGTCGGCGTCGCGTTCCGATCGGGCGGCTGCCGGCCGCCTGCACGCTGCTGGGCGTCTTGCTCATCGCGGCCGGGGACCCGTCTCCAGCCGCCGTGCAACCGGGGGGTCCACCGCACCCCTCGCCTCTCCCCCCACCCTCCTTCCCACCGGCATCGCAGGCGCTCGCCCCCACCGACAACTTCCGTACCGCCGACCGCTGCATCGCCTGCCACAAGGGCGTCTCCACAACCGACGGCACCGATGTCTCCATCGGCTTCGACTGGCGCGCCTCCATGATGGCCAACAGCGCCCGCGATCCCTACTTCCAGGCGGCGGTGCGCCGCGAGATCATGGACCATCCCGAAGCTGCGGCCGACATCGAGGGCGAGTGCGCGCGGTGCCACATGCCCATGGCCACCGTCGCGGCGCTGCAGGCGGGCGGTTCCGGCCAGGTCTTCGCCAACCTGCCGGTCGGAGACGCGGAGGGCCCCTACGCCGGCCTCGCGGCCGACGGCGTATCCTGCGCCCTCTGCCACC
>CAZTOF010000610.1:0-3412 GCA_964615515.1 uncultured Gemmatimonadaceae bacterium | reverse complement strand
AAGATAGCCTGTGCGGAAGACCCGGGGACGCCGGAGCCGGGCGGCATTCGTGCCGGGGAGCCCTCGGACAAGGGGCTTGCCAAACCCTGCGCACGGGCTCCCGCGTCACGCCTCGCCGCTCTCGGTGCTCGTGCGGGTTTGTCCACGGACTGCTAGATTCACCGCGATGACCGCGCCGCCTCCAGCCCGCACCCCGTCCCCCGACGCTTCGCCGATGTCCGCCTTTCTCATTCTGGAGGACGGTCGCCGCTTCGACGGGCTCGCGCTTGGCGCCATGGGCGTCGCGATCGGCGAGGTCGTCTTCAACACCTC
Organism: uncultured Gemmatimonadaceae bacterium; assembly: GCA_964615515.1. Taxonomy (GTDB): domain Bacteria; phylum Gemmatimonadota; class Gemmatimonadetes; order Longimicrobiales; family Gaopeijiaceae; genus Bin94. The sequence goes on along the minus strand of CAZTOF010000610.1, from coordinate 3,100 downwards.
GATGACCGGCTACCAGGAGGTCCTCACCGACCCTTCCTACGCGGGCCAGCTGGTCACCATGACCTATCCCCTCCTCGGCAACTACGGCACCAACGGCGAGGACGTGGAATCGGCCCGGCCCCAGGTGGCGGGATTCGTCGTGCGGGAGGCGGCGCGGGCGCCCAGCTCCTGGCGAAGCCGCGAGACGCTGGGGGACTACCTGCGCGGCCACGGCATCGTGGGGATCCGCGAGGTCGACACACGGGCCCTGACCCGCCACATCCGCAGCGAGGGGGCGATGCGGGGTGCCATCTCCTCCGGTGATGCGCCGGCGGACGAAATTCTCGCACGGGTGCTCGCCCACCCCAGGATGGAGGGACTGGAACTCGCCTGCGGCGTCTCCACCGAGCGGAGCTACGTGGTTCCCGCCACGGGACGGGAGCTGTACCACGTGGCGGCCTTCGACTTCGGGGTCAAGGCGAGCTCGCCGCGAATGCTCTCCGAACGGGGATGCCGCGTCACCGTGCTGCCGGCGGAGGCGGGATCCGCCGACGTGCTGGCGCTGGATCCGGACGGGCTCTTCCTCTCCAACGGGCCGGGCGACCCGGCGGCGGTGGAGCGGGTTGCCGAGACGATTCTGGAGGTGGCGGACAGGGGGATTCCGGTCTTCGGGATCTGTCTCGGCCACCAGTTGATCGCCAGGGCCTTCGGAGCCGAGACCTTCAAGCTTCCCTTCGGGCACCACGGGGGGAACCATCCGGTAATGAACCACGACCGCAGCACGGTGGAGATCACCTCGCAGAATCACGGCTTCGCGGTGAGGGGTGGTGAAAGGGACGAGGTGCCGGGTGCGCCGGGGCTCAGGGTCACGCACAGCAACCTCTACGACGGGACAGTGGCGGGCGTCGCCCACACCACGCTGCCGGTCATGGCCGTTCAGTACCACCCCGAGGCAGCCCCCGGACCACACGACAGCCGTTATCTTTTCGACGACTTTGTAACGATGATGTTGGTTGGCTCGCGGAACGGTCCGTGACGCCTTCGGGCCGCCGCCACTTGACGTTGCGGGCTCGCCTTTGTTACTTACCGACACTTACCCGCCATCACCGACACGACCAACAACACAGCAGCCAGCTCAATGTAGCGAGAGGGGCGGTGCAGCCAACTGGGCGCTTCCGGGGCGCCGGCTCGGAGGAGGGGCTAATGACCAAAGCGGATCTCGTTGAACAGGTAGCCGAAGCGATCGGACCGGGAATCACCAAGAAGGAATGTGCTCTGGTGATCGATGGGTTCCTCAATGCGGTGAAGCAGGCGCTCGCCCAGGGTAACGGGATCGAGATCCGGGGCTTCGGTACCTTCAAGTTGCGGCACCGAAAGGCGCGTGTGGCCCGAAACCCGCGGACGGGGGAGCCGGTGGAGGTGCCGGCCCGCGTCTCTCCGGTGTTCAAGCCGTCCAAGTACCTGCGCGTCCGTGTCGGGGGGCTCGAGGATTCGGGGAAGCCGCCCGGCGGTACCTCCTAAGGCTCCCTGGGCGAATAGCGGTGCCATTCTCCCTTCGCAGCGCCTTGCCGGCCCGGCGCCGCACCGCTCTCGGTGCTCGCGCCGGTTTGCCCACGGACGCCAGGGTCGTGGGCAAGACCCCCACGGCATTCCAGTCATAGGCGTCCCGTCCGGTGGAGGTTACGGTTCTCCTTTTTGCCGCGCACCGGGAGCGGGTCGGTACCGGAAGCGTCGTCGTGTCCTTGCCGGATGGCGCCACCGTGGGCACACTTCTTTCCGAGTTGCGTGGGCGCGGCGGAGGATGGAGTGACCTTCCTCCCTCGCCCGCCGTAGCGTTGAATCGCAGGTACGCCAGTGGCGACAGCGTGCTGGCCGACGGCGATGAAGTGGCCCTGATCCCTCCCGTGGCGGGGGGGTGAGAAGATGAAGCCCGGAAATGATCTGGAGCGACATAACAACAGGTCCCATCGACCCATCCACGGTACTCGCGCGGGTAGGGACGCCATGTGACGGCGCGGTGGCCCTCTTCGTGGGCACCGTCCGCAACGCCAACGACGGGCGTCCGGTCGGGGGCATGGAATACGAGGGATACGCGGAGATGGCGCGCGAACAGCTGGCCGCGATCGTCGCCGAGGCGGCCGTGTGCGCCGGCAGCGACCGGGTCGCCGCGGTGCACCGCCTGGGGGAACTCGCGATCGGCGAGACAAGCGTCGCCATTGCGGTCTCCGCGCCGCACCGGGCCGAAGTCTTCGAGGCGGCCCGCTACGTGATCGAGGAGATCAAGAAGCGCTTGCCGGTCTGGAAGCGGGAACACTATCTGGACGGGGAGGCGGAGTGGCTGGACGGGCATGTTCCCGCGGGCGCAAGAGAGGGCGACGCCACGGGTCGCGCCGGAGGGAACCACCGATGAGCTATGGTGTCCTGTCTGCCCGGTCGTCCTCGAACGGGGCGGCCCCGGCAATGGTCGACGGCTTCGGGCGGCGGATCGAGTACCTGCGCATCTCCGTGACGGACAAGTGCAACCTGCGCTGTGTGTACTGCATGCCCGAGGAGGGGCTCCCCTGGCTTCGACGCGGCGAGATCCTCACCTACGAGGAGATCACCGCCGTTGTACGGGTGATGGCGGGGATGGGGCTGCGCCGGCTGCGTCTGACGGGTGGTGAACCGCTGGTGCGGAAGGACCTTCCACACCTGGTGGACATGCTGGCGGCGGTGCCGGGCATCGAGGACATCGCGCTTTCGACGAACGCCGTGCTGCTGGCGCCCGTCGCGCGCCGCCTTCGCGACGCGGGTGTCAGCCGGGTGAACATCTCGCTGGACTCGCTGCGGCCCGACCGCGCCGACGCCATCGCGCGGCGCCCCGGCACGCTGGCACGCATCCTGGAAGGGCTCGACGCGGCCCACGCGGTCGGCTTCGACCCCATCAAGATCAACGTGGTGCTCATGCGCGGCGAGAACGACGACGAGGTGGCCGACTTCGCCGAACTGTCGCGCGCCCGCCCCCTGCACGTGCGCTTCATCGAAGTCATGCCGACCGAGTCGAACCTGGAACTCAGCGCGTCCAGCTTCCTCTCCTGCGACGAGGCGCTGGCCCGTGTCGCAGAGGTGGACGCCCTCGAGC
>CAZTOF010000609.1:0-9211 GCA_964615515.1 uncultured Gemmatimonadaceae bacterium | reverse complement strand
TCGTAGATGTCCAGGACTGCACGGTTGGCGCGGTCTCCGATCGCGTGCGTGTTGACCTGGTAGCCGTGCTTGATGGCGACGTGCGCGGTGCCGGTGATGTCCTCGACGGTTTCCAGCACCAGCCCGGTGGACGAGGGCATGTCCTCGTAGGGTTCCAGCAGCCACGCGCCGTGCGAGCCGAGCGCGCCGTCGATCTGGCGCTTGATGGAGCGCACGGTCAGGTAGTCGTCGCCGTCGGAAGGCATGTAGTAGTCGGCCAGGCGCGCGTCCATCTCCTCGTTGGACTGGCCGCGCACCATGACGTAGAGGCGGACCTGGAGCGCGCCCTCGTCTTCCAGCTGCCTGAGCCGGTCAATGGTGGAAAAGGACGCGCCCGCGTCGTGGAACGAGGTGACGCCCTTCGAGAGGGCCTCTTCGGCGGCCAGCGCGACCTCGCGGCGGAACTGGGCGTCGATTTCCTCCGCGGTGCGACCGGATTGGGAGCGGGCGAAGGCGGCGGAGACGGGTCGCTGGGCGGTCTCGCGCAGGAGGCCGGTGAGGTCGCCGTTCCCGTCGCGGACGAGTTCGCCGCCGGGCGGGGGTTCGGAGTTGCGGTCGTAGCCGCCGGCGGCCAGGGCCGCGGCGTTGGCGAAGGCGGCGTGGCCGGAGGCGTGGCCGAGGAGGACCGGGTTGTCGGGGCTGACGGCGGAGATGGAGGCGTGGGTCGGGTTGCCCTCGACGGCGGGATCGGGCGGGCGGTCCCACTTCTCCTGGTGCCAGCCGCGTCCGCGTATCCATTGGCCGGGCTCGGCCGTTGCGACCGCCTCGGCGACCATCTCCACGATGGCGTCCCAGTTGGCGGCTCCGTTCAGGTCCAGGATCGTCTTCGAGTTGCCGAGGCTCATGTAGTGGCCGTGCCCCTCGATGAAGCCGGGCGCGGCGAAGCGGCCGTCGAGTTCGATGACTTCGGTTTCGTCGCCGATGTACGCGCTCACCTCATCGTTGCCGCCCACCGCGACGATCCGGCCCTCGTCGATGGCGAGCGCTTCGGCCATGGTGTTGTCGGCGTCGACGGTGGCGACGGTGCCGCCGCGAAGCACGAGGTCGGCGGGGGCGCTGTCGCCCGGCTTTGAGTCGGCGCAGGCGGCGAGGAGGAGGATGCCGGCGGTGACAAGGGAGGCCGTGCGCGCGCGCCGCCGGGCCGGCCTTGTGGAGTGTCTCATCGGTTCTGTCTTCCTGTCGGTTGGGGAATGCCTGGTTCGATGTCCAGCGTCTCTTCCACGGGCTTGGCCGGGACGGTAACCTGTAAACTCGGGTTTCCAGTTTGTAAAGCGCGATTCACATTCTCACAGCCCGAAACCGGATCGCAACGGTCCTCCGCCTACCCCTCCCGCCGAAACGCCCGCCACAGGTCCAGCACCTCCCGCTCGCGCTCCGCACTCACACCCGCCCTGAGCGCAGCCTGCCGCTCCGCCGGGCGCGAGAAATGGTACTCCAGCGTCGCCGCGGTCGTGTCCGCCAGCGACCGGAACGTCAGCCCCTTCTCGACCTCGGGCGTGAGGTCGAACCGGGCGAAACCCTCGGCGCCGTCCCGGGCGGGCCGCCACACCGGCAGCTCCCGGTAGGGGCGCAGCCCCGCGTTGACCAGGAAGTCGGTGTCCACCCAGGTGAAGGTCGTCTCGGCCGTCGTCACGGCACGGATCCCGTACAACAGCTCCGTCATGGGGCGCGGCGTGCGCGGCCCGACGACGTTGTAGGTGCCGGACTCGCCCGCCTCGGCCATCTCGACCAGCCATTCGCCGAAATCGCGCACGTCGATGACCTGCACAGGGTCGGTGCCGTCGCCGGGCGCGAGAACCTCGCCGCCGCGGTGGATGCGGACGGGCCAGTAGGTGAAGCGGTCGGTGGGGTCGCCGGGACCGATGATCAGGCCGGGGCGGAAGACCAGGGTGCGTTCGGGGCCGAAGGCGTCCCTGGCGATCTGCTCGGAGAGCGCCTTGCCGAGGCCGTAGGGGAGCCGCGCTGCCCCGGGCTCGACCCCCGCGCGCTCATGTGTCCAGACGGGCGCGGCAATGGTCATGGGGACCCGGCTGGTGTCCGCGTACACCGACCGCGTGGACACGAAGATGTAGCGCTCGCAGGTGTCCCTGAGCAGGTTCGCGCTCAGTTCCACCCACTGCGGGGCATTGGTCGCCGAGTTGTCCACCACCACGTCCCAGCTTCGCCCCTCCAGCGCCGACAGGTCGTTCGCGCGATCCCCGACGAGCTTCTCCACGCGGGGGAAGAGGTGCGTGTTGGTGCGGCCCCGGTTGAAGAGGGTGACCTCGTGGCCGCGCGACAGGGCGTATTCGACCTGGTGCGGGCCGATGAAGCCCGTCCCGCCCAGGATCAGGATCCTGAGGGAGCGGGGGAGTGGGGGGCGCCGGGAGTCGGGTGTGGAAGGGTCCGCGGCCGCCGCAGCCGGATCCGCCCCTGCCGGCGGACGGTGGGCGGCCAGCCCTGCCGCCATTGCACCGCCGGCGGCCACAGTGGTCTTCAGGAAGTTACGGCGGTTGAAATCCATCATCTGTTGCCTCCTGCACCGGGCGACCGTTGACCTTCAAGGCGCCTTGTCGGCGCGGCTGTCTCTCGGCTCCCGGTGCGGGTGCGGGTCTATCCGTGCACTCCCATGTGTCTCGCCGCACCACCGGGCGTCGCCGGCGAACCTCCCCGCCGTCGCGCTACAGGTCGCGCTTGCGCATGCTCAGGAATGCAATCAACAGGAAGATGGCGCTGTAGGTCAGTACCGCAATGGCCATTACATCGACATCGAGGTACTTCAGCGGCGCGACTCCCCGCTCGGCGCGGTCGGCGTTGACACGGGCGAGCACCTCCGGGTAGTGCGCCAAGTCGTCTCCGAGGTCCTGCACCAGGTTGAATGGAAGGAACTCGGCGAGTCGCTTCAACGCCTCGCCCCCGCGCTGCATCAACCCGATGATTCCCTCTTCGACGATGAGGTACAGGAAGAGGACGCCGAGTCCCGGCCCCGCGGATCGGATCAGTGCCGAGAGCATCAAACCCGCGCTCCCGAGGATCAGCAGGTTGAGGACAGCCCCGGCCAGGTAGCTGAGGTCGGTCGATCGGATGATCTCCGGACCGCTCTCGTCCGGGCTGAACAACGTACCGCCAACGCCGACGGAGACCGCCGTAACCACGAACAGCAGGACGAGTCCGGCCAGCACCATGGCCTTCCCGGCGTAGAGCCGCTCCTTGCTGAGCCCGTCGATCACGTTCTGCCTGCCGGTGCGCCAGGAGAACTCGGGCGCGAAGAGCAGAATCATCAGCACGGCAATGAACAACGTTCCGGGCCCGGTCAAGGGGAGCACGATGTCCGACCAGATTTCGGGCAGGGCGTAGGACGCCCAGTCGTACCGGTGTGCACTGCGGACACTCTCGACGGTGGAGACGATGTTGAAGGCGGCGAACGCCCCCCACGTCACCCAGAAGGCCCGTCGCTTCACCGCCTTGAGCAGCTCGATTCGCAGGAGCACGCCCACCATCCCGGTGCGATTTCGGCCCGCAAGGGCCCGCGCCGAGGGTCCCCCACCCGTCCCCCCGCTCACGACGCGATCTCCGTCATCGAGTCGAAGTCGCCCCTGGTGAGGTCGATGAACACCTCCTCCAGACTCGGGCGATGGGGCGCCAGGTGCGACACATGAACCCCCCGCGCGGCCAGGTAGCGGTTGACGGAGGCCAGGTCATCGCTGCGGAGACCGACGACGACCCCCTCCTCCGAGCGGCGCACCGACGTCACCTCCGGGCAGCCCGCCAGCGCGGCCGCCAGCGCGTCCTCGTCCCCGGCGCGCAGCAATGCCGACTTCCCCGCGCTCACCACCTCCTCCACCGTCCCCCGCGCCACGATCCGCCCCTTGCGCACGATCGCCACGTGCGTGCAGGTGCGCTCCACCTCCCACAGCAGGTGGCTCGACAGGAAGATCGTCTTGCCGCGATCGGCCAGGACCCGGATGATCTCGCGGATTTCGCGCATCCCCTGCGGGTCGAGGCCGTTGGCCGGCTCGTCGAGGATGACCAGCTCGGGATCGTTCAGCATGGTGGCCGCCAGCGCGAGCCGCTGCTTCATGCCGAGCGAATAGGTGCGGAAGCGGTGTTTGGCGCGGTCCGCCAGGCCGACGAGTTCCAGGCACTCCTCGATGCGCGCCCGCCCGACTCCCTTGATCGCGGCGGCGATGCGGAGGTTGTCCCGGCCGCTCATGTACGGGTAGAAGTTGGGGGTTTCGAGGGTGGCGCCGACGCGTGAACGGGCGGCGAGAAGGCCCTTCGGGTCGGAAGCTCCAAAGAGCTGGAAGTTGCCGCCGGTCGGGTTGACGATGCCGACCAGCATCCCGATGGTGGTGGTCTTGCCGCTGCCGTTGGGGCCCAGGAAGCCGAAGACCTGGCCTTCCTCGACGGCGAACGAAACCTGGTCCACCGCCAGCACGGACTTCGCGCGGCGCAGACCATAGCGTTTGGTGAGTTCGAGGGTTTCGATGACGGGCATGGGTGGGAACCGGCTGGGGGATTGCGCGGGGGACATGGAAGCGTACGGATCTCGGTGCGTCACAGGTTCGGCGCAGGCAACTCCGGGGGGGAATGCTAACGTCCCTTCTTCGGCAACCCTCAACGAGGTGGGGTAGCGGGTCTCCCGCGGGGAGATTCCGCGCCCCATTATCAGTCTGCGTCCGGTGCCGTGATCGGACCGCGGACCTGGTTGGCAATCAGGAAGGACGACCACCGACTTGACGAACCGGAAACCGGACAACCCCGAGCCCAACACCTTCTGGGCCGAAGTGCGCCGGCGGGGTGTCTTCCGCGTCGGCGGACTGTACGTCGCCGGGGGATTCGTGTTGCTGCAACTCGGCGAGATCGTGTTGCCGGCATTCAACGCGCCGGCCTGGGCGCTCCAGACGCTGGTGGTCTTCGTCCTGCTGGGGTTCCCGGTCGCGGTGGCGCTGTCGTGGGTCTACGACCTCGGTGAAGAGGGCCTGACGCGCACGCGGTCACTTCTTCCCCCCGCCAGGGGAAGGCTGGTTCCGAGCCTTGCCCTGCTCGGCGTCACGGCGGTGTCCGCGGTGCTGGGCGCCTGGTGGTTCAGCCGCAGCGCGATGGGCACTTCCGACGCCGATACCGGTGCCGACACGCCTCCCGTGTCCCCCGCCGCCTTCACCTCCCTCGACCCCGACGCTCCCATCACGGCGATTGCGGTCCTGCCGCTGGCCCACCTGGCCGAGGGCGACGACCTCTTCGCCCGCCAGCTCCACGAGGAGATCATCACCCGGCTGAGCCGGCTGACGAGTCTGCGCGTGGTGTCGCGCACCTCGGTGGAGCGCTACCGCACGACGGACAAGCTGCTGCCGCAGATCGCGGCCGAACTCGGCGTGCAGGCGGTCGTGACGGGTTCGGTCGCCATGACCGGCGAGAGCGACAGCGTGCGGATCTCGGTCCAGCTGCTGCACGCGCCCTCGGACACGCACATGGAGTCGTTCACCTGGCAGCGCGAGATGAGGGACATCCTGCGCCTGCAGACCGAGATCGCGGTCGAGATCGCGACCGAGGTGCAGGGGGAACTGGGGGTGGAGGAGGTCCCGGCTCCGGAGCGGATCGCCCAGGTGGATCCGGAGGCGCACCGGGCGTTTCTGCACGGGCGCGAAGAACTCGAGCGAGGTTCGCCGGAGGGGCCGGAGACGGCGCTGGCCTGGTTCGACCGGGCGGTGGCGAACGATCCGTCCTTCGCGCGTGCGTGGGCATGGCGCGCGGGTGCGCGGGTGGCCGCTCTGTCGCAGGGTGACTCGATCTCTCCGGACGTGATCGCGATGGTGCGCGAGGACCTGGAGAAGGCGTTCGAGTTGGGTGGTGCCGAGGACGAAGTCGGGACCGTGATGGTCGTGCTGGAGGACCGTTTGGACCAGGGGGACGGGGGAGCGTTCGAAGGACGGCCGGCGACGATCCGGGAAGCGTTCGGCGAAGGCATGAGGGCACTTGCGACGGCCGATTCGCTCCGGCGCAGGTACGCGCGGGAGGAGACGGGCCTGGGCCGCCGACTCGGGCAGCCTTCACCGATGAGCAAGGTGCGCCGCTACCGGGAGACGGGGCAGTACGACAGCGCGGTCGCCGGGCTGCGCTCCATTGTGGACGAGAACCCGTTGCTGGTGCCCGCGTGGATCGCGCTCGAGGACCTGCATCTCAGACAGGACGACTACGCGGGCGCGGTGCAGGTTCGGGAAGAGCGGATCCGGGCGACGATGGGCGAGACGGCGGAGGCCCAAGCCGCGCTCGACGAATTGCGGGAGCGTTTCGACGCCCGGAACCCCGCGACGTACTGGGAGTGGAGGGACTGGAACAACCGGATGCGCGAACAACGGGGAGAGCGCGTGTCCAGCGTCGAGCGCGCGGTTGTGGCCGTCGGTCTGGGTGACATCGAGGGAGCCCTTGAACAGCTGGAGTTGGCGGTCCACAGGCGCGACCCCGCGCTGCTGTCGCTGAGGCGGGATCCGTTGTGGGATCCCCTGAGGCCGGATCCGCGGTTCCGGGAGATCGAGCGACAGGCCCAAGGGCTGTGGCAGGGGCGGTCTTCGACCTCACTCCGCCCCGATCAGCCTCTCCATGAGCGTCGGTAGCGGGATCGCGGTGATTCCCTCGTCCAAGGGGTAGGCTTCACTCCCGGGATGGACAATGAAGCGGCGCGTCGCTTCGACATCCGCCGTGGCGATCCGGAAGCCCTTCGGAACCCGGGGCGCGGTGGACCGCTTCACCTCGATGGCCCAGGACTCCAGGCTGGGCAGGTGGAGGAGCAGGTCGATCTCCGCTCCCGCCCGCGTCCTGTAGAACCATGCGCCGGTGCCCTGCGGCGCGGCTGCGATCAGGTTCTCCACCACGAACCCTTCCCAGCTCGCTCCCGCCACCGGGTGTCCGAGAAGGTCGTCCAGTGTGCGGATGTTGAGGAGAGCGTGGACGACGCCGCTGTCGCGGATGAGGAGCTTCGGGGTCTTGATGAGCCGCTTGCCGACGTTGACGAACCAGGGCTGGACGCGCCGCAGGAGCATCAGGTCGGCCAGCGTGTCGACGTATCGGTTCACGGTGGGGACCGAGATTCCCAGGCTGCGCGCCAGCTCGGCGGCGTTGAAGATTGCGCTCTGGCGGTGTGCGAGCATGGTCCAGAGGCGGCGCAGGGTTTCCGCCGGAGCGCTCAGACCGGCCTGGGGAAGATCCCGCTCCAGGTAGGTGCGGATGAAGTTGGAGCGCCAGCGCATGCTGAGATCGTCGCTCGCGCCGGTGACGCTGTCGGGAAATCCGCCCCGCAGCCAGGAACGGTCGAGATCCGGGCCGGTTTCGAGCGCATCGAGACCGGGGAGTTCGTGATACGCCACCCGTCCGGCCAGCGACTCGGCCGATTGGCGTAGCAGCGAGCCCGACGCGGAGCCCAGGAGGAGAAAATGCCCGCTCCCGCGCCCCTCGCGGCGACGGGCGTCGATCTGTCCCCGCAGAACCTGGAAGAGACCCGGCAGGCGCTGGACCTCGTCGAGGATGACGAGCCGGTGACGGTGCAGGTTCAGGTAACGGCCGGCGTTTGTGAGGCGGGCGGCGTCGGAGGGGTCCTCGAGATCGAGGTAGAGGCAGTCCGGTACCTCACCCGCCAGTTCGCGGGCGAGGGTGGTCTTGCCGACCTGGCGGGGTCCGAGGAGAACGACCGAGGGGAAGTGGGCCAGGTCGCGGCGGATCAGTTCCTTGTGGCGTCTGGTAATCATGCGTGCTAATCTGTATTGTCATTTTGTGATTAGCAAGGATACATAGTCTGTGTGATCTCCCATGGGGCCGCTGCGGTAGTTCCCACCGTTGCACGTCCTCGGTACGCGAGCAGGAGGGTTGGCCGACCCTGGTACGTCGGCTACGGGTGCCCGGTTCCCGTCCAGTGAACTTCATGGATCGCGACCGTGCTGCGGCCCATGTCGTCGTACACGACCATCAGCACGGACTCTCCCCACACCTGCGCGGGCGAGACGTTGGCCGGAAGTCGCATGGGGCCGACGAAGACGCCCTCGGCGTCGAATACGTCCCAGACTCGATATTCCGGGGGGACGCCGGCCATCGCTGCTTCGGCGTCGCCGGTTCTGCGGAGCCACGCGCCGCCTTCATCCGCGACCACGAGACGATCCCATGCTCGCCGTGCCTCCTGTATCGGCATGTCGGACAGGTATTTCTCGTAGAATTGCACCCGGGATTCGGAAAAAAAACGGGCGCGCCGCAGTTGCTCAACGAATTCCGTCGCCGAGAAACCGTCCGTCTGTCCGGGTGCTCGATCGATCCGGACGCTGCGCTCCAGACCCGCCGGGCCGTACACGGAATACGAAGCCTCCCCGGCGTGATCGGTCACGTACACCCGATCGTCCCGGAACCCCTGAAGTGAACCGCCCTCGTACGGTGGCGGGAAGATTGGCGCGGTGTACGGTACGACCTCCTGCCCTTCGTCCCGGAAGTACCACAATGCGCTTGGGGTCTTCGCCACCAGAGCCGGGGCCGTGCCGTCCAGCGGGATGGTCCAGATCTTGACCGTATCCCTGACTGTCGAGCCGTCCGGCGGTCTGCGTTCCATTCCTTGCGGCAGTTGGCCGAGGAGGGTTCCCTTCGGGGTCACATGAAGTGGCCTCGGCCCGAAACCGAGCGACGACGGCATGGGTTGGTCGCCCTGGAGCTCACCGCTCTCGGAGAACACCGATAGTCGCCGGTGCCGATAGTCGTACACATAGGCGGTTCCTGCCGCATCGAACCCCAGCAACGAACTCTGCCGGAACTCACCGGGGCCGTCCCCCCTCCCACCGATCGTGAACAGGTGCGCCCCGGAGCCGGGGTCGAACACCCGGATCTCCCGGGTTACCCCCTCCGAGATCCACAGCGATCCGTTGGGGTGCAATCGAGCGGAGACTCCAGCGAACAGTTCCGGGCCTTCTTCCTCGGAACCGAAGACGCGCCCGGCGGGCTGAACGAGCTCCCCGCGAAGCTGCGGCACATCCGGGTTCCGGACGATCTCCACCCCGGCGCTGTCCGAGAGGCCGGGGCCGGTCTCCCCGCTCCTGTCGGAAGCGTCGCACCCGGCCGAGAGCAGGGTGACGGGCAGTAGCGCGACCGGCCCGAGGATCAGCGCGGCGCCTTGGAAGGGCAGTATGTCGCTTGCCCCCTACCCCACCCACGCCCCCCGCGC
>CAZTOF010000608.1:0-13882 GCA_964615515.1 uncultured Gemmatimonadaceae bacterium | reverse complement strand
GCGCACCGTTTTCCGGTGCGTATCGGGTTCATACGAAGCATTTTGGCTTCTCCCGCACCGTATTTTGTTGCGAGCTCCGCAGACCACCGCTACATTCCCTCCATGAACCGACCCGCCGCAACCACCATGCCGACCCCCGATCGACGCACCGCCAGGGCCCAGAGTCACCTCAGGGCGATCCGTGCCGGAGTGCGCTCCGATCGTTCGATCGCGGCCGTCCTGGGGGTCTCCCATTCCCAGGTGTCACGATGGCGGCACGGCCAGCGCCCGGACCGCGAGAATGCCGATCGCCTTGCCGTACTGGCTCTCGTGGTCGAGATGCTGCTCAGGTGGCTGGACGCCGACATCGTCGAGGAATGGCTCACCGGAGCGAATGCCCACCTCGATGGCGCCACTCCGTCCTACTTCATCCAGCGAGGCCAACTGGCCGAGGTGGTCGGGGCCGTGGAGGCGATGAAGACCGGTGTCTTCGCCTGAGCAGCCCGTGAACAGGCAGCCCCGCTGACCTTGGCTCACCTCTGGCGCGTCTTTCCCTGGGATCCCGACGTCAACCGGGGAAGGCTGTTTTCGCCGTCGTACATTCCTCCGACTACGGGCCGCGGGCGCTTCGACCTGCCGGTGGCCTGTTCTCCCGTGCTCTATCTGGCCGAATCACCGGAACACGCGGTCGCCGAGGCCATCCAACCCTGGCGCAACCGCCCCATGCGGCAACCCCACCTGCTGCGAGCCGGGCGTCCCCTGGCGCTCGTAGACGTGTTGTTGGCGGCCGATGAGGCGCCTGGTCCGGCCGATCTCTGTGATCCGGATGTGCTCGGCCGGCTGGGAGTCAGCGCGAACCGGGTCGCTTCCCGCAATCGGCGGCGGACCCAGCCGATCGCGGCTTCGGTGTGGGACCGCGGCCACGTGGGTCTCCGGTGGTGGTCGAGCTTCCGGGGCGACTGGCACGGGGTTGTGCTATTCACGGCGCGCACGGGGCGGAGACTTCGGTTCGGCAAGCCCGAGGTGCTGTCGGCCGAGACGCCGGCGCTGCAAGCGGCCGCTGCGGACCTCGGAATGGCGCTGGCGATCTGAGCGAGTTCCTACCCTCCTACTCCGTGGCGCATTCGGAGGCTCTCCCTTGACGATCACCGAAGTGTTCCGGGGACGAGCCCCGTCGGCCAAGTTGGTGTTCCCCAAAGGCTAAGGCTACGAGTTTCCCTTGACGGCGACCACTGGCGCAAGGTATGCTCGGGTCGTTCTTGTCCCATCCGGCCATTCCCCTCGTCTCACTCACGATCCACCACCTCCGTGAAAGTCCGACCCGTTCGCTGTGGTCCCTTCGCCAATCGAAGTGAGATCGACGCGTTCAACACGCTCAAGTCGGGACTCGTGTCGCTTCCGGGCGACCGGGAGTGGGCACTGCTCACCAACGTTGCGTTCTCGGTCACCCACCAGTTGCAATCGGACGAGATCGACATGGTGGCTGTGGGGCCGCCCGGCGTCCGGGTAATCGAGGTCAAGCACTGGGCAAACCGCCACCGGTCTTTGGCGGAGGCAGAGGCGGATCGAGTGTCCATGAAGGCCCGCCGGGTTGGAACGACGCTTCGACGGCTGGAGCCGTCGCTACCGCCTGTGGAAGGGGTGGTGCTGCTGACCCAGGCGGCCGCGGCGATCACCAAGTTCCGGTGCGGCAACCCGATCCGAGGCGTCCGATTCTGTTCGCTTAGGCAATGGCGGGACGTGGTTGACGCCGACGGATCATCGGTGCTCACGCCAGAGCAGGTCCAAAGACTCACTCGGTCGCTTGCGCCGGCGCACGCGGTGGCGGCGGGCGATTCGCTGCGACGGTTGGCCGGGTACGTCAACCTGGAGCTGCTTGACACCCGGGGCGAAGGGTTTCACCGCGTCTACCGAGGGACCCACTCCGTGACGCGTGACCGCGCAATCCTGCACTTGTATGACATGTCTGCGGGTCCGAGTGGCAAAGCTGAGACGCAGGCCCGTTGGTACCACGACTTGCTGCGCCGTCTGCAGGAGCGCGGGTGGGCACCGCGGATTCTGGATTCGTTTCAGGACGTGCCCAATCATGCGGGCGAGATGAGCTTCTTCACAGTACTCGACCAGGATGCGCCTTCCCTTGCCGAGCGACGCACCGATCCGTCGTGGGACATGAAGTCCCGTCTCGCTCTTGCGAGGTCGGCTGCCCGGGCCGTGCGTGAGCTTCACGAGACGGTGGGGCCGGACGAGGAGCCCTTGGTGCATGGGAATCTCTCGCCTGACGCCATTCGGGTGCTGCATGACGACAGTGCGGCGCTTCTCGGCCTTGCGGATGCTGGTGGCTTTCTCCTCCACGGATCGACGAATGTCGAGGATGGGGATGCGCTACCGGACCCCACAGGTGCCGGTCAGGTCCGCGAACCCGCTCCTATGCCGTCCGGCCCGGCCGCGGACCTCGCAGGTCTGTGTACCTCGCTGAGCCTCCTCTTCGAAGACTCGGGGCCCGATTCCCAAGCTGGGAAAGCCAGGGCTCTGCTCAACAGGGACGCCCGGGCTGAAACAGTCATGGAGTCGCTTGCGCATCTGGAGTGGCTGGACCGCTCGCTCGGCAAGCTGTTGGATGACCCGGCGGGCGCGTCACCAGCACCCCTTGCCCGGTTCTGGACCGAGGGGCAGGAGGTGTCCTTTCATGCTCAGCGGTACCGTGTCGTCGCACGCCTCGGATCGGGTTCGGCTGCGACTGCCTTCAAGGTGGTGGAGCTCCATGACGCCACCGGCGAAGAGGTCGGCACCTTTGTGGCAAAGGTGGCCCACGACCGGGAGAGCGGCGTGCGGACGCGTGACAGCCATCAGCTCGTTCGCGGTACTGTGGTTGGCGAACCTGGGCTGTCCACGGTGTTCGAGGTGGCCGGTGAATGGAGTGCCGACGAGATCACCGCGCTCATGTCGTGGGTTGATGGCGCTCCGCTTGCGGACTTCGCGGGTGTGCTGCCTCTGCTGGCCCGCGACCATGACACGGACAGTGCGGAGCTGGCGACGCGCTGGCTTCGGACGATCTGCGAGGCGCTTGACGCGCTACATCGCAACGGTCTCGTGCACGGCGACGTGAGTCCCCACAACTTGATCGTCTCGGGCGAGGACTTGGTCCTGACAGACTACGACTGTGTTACCCGAGCCGACGAACCTGTCAAGGCCCTTGGGACCAGCCCGTACCGTTCTCCCGACAGGGTGCAGGGAAGACCGGCTTCGCCCGCGCATGATGTTCACGCGCTGGCTGTGAGCTTCTTCCATATTCTCTGCGACCGGGAGCCCTTCGGGGGCGGGAGCGACGCGGGGCCGATGAAGTTGGGTTGGAGTGAGGAGGAAAGGAGCCTTTACCCGGCGCTTGCCGATTTCCTTGACAGCGCGCTGAGCAACGAGTCGCAGAGTGGGTTTCCGTCGGCAGGGGCAGCCTTGGAAGCGCTGCGTATCGCCATTGGGCGGGAGCGCTCGACGGAGGAAGCGGGTACCGGCAAGACGGAGGACACCGGACCGGATGAAGCCGCTGCCGCGGCGGTCGTGCGCGAGGGAGAGAGCACCGGCGGCCCGAGGATGACGCCCCGTTCGGACGAGAGGCGGCCGAACGAAGTGCCGTGGCTGCGGCAGCTGATGGCGTCCTATCCCGGGTCTCGGTGGGGCAACAGCGAGACGAGGGGCCTGGATTCCGATTTCGCACGGAAGACATACGTGGAGACCGACTTGGAGGAGCAACTCTGGGAGCGGATACCTGGCCCGGGAAATGGGAATGGGCCACCACCGGTCTTCGGAACGCATCGTCGATCGAGTGCTGGAAAACGGTACCCGCGTTCGCATCAACCTGGACGGTTCGGCCGCTCACGAGGGGCGTTCGGCGCACGAGCTGCTTGACGAGTTCCTGGAGCCCTTCCGAGACGGAGGACCGGGACCTGACGGCGTCGTCCATCTGCTCGCGGTCAACGACGGAAGACTCCTCGAGTGGATCCACTCGGAACCGCAAGGAACAACCTTGAAGGGAATCCTGCTGCGCCTGCTCGACGGTTCGGAGGGCCGACGGCAACATCCGAGAATCAGCTTTCACCACCTCAACCGAAGGTCGAGGGTCGGAAGGGTGTCCGTGGCGGAGGGCCGCATCACGACGAAGTTCCTTGATGGCTTGCTCCGGGGTCTCTACGGTGGGGACGAGGCGGACGGAACATGGACGCCGTGCGCGACATGCACGGCAAGAGAACGGTGCGGCGTCTACGAGACGGCAAGGGTGTTCGGTCCGGAGTCGCTCCCGGACGCCGCGCCGGACGCCGTGCGCGAACGAGCGAGAGACCGCCTGTTCGAAGCCCTTCAGGCCGTCCACTTGCGGGGCGAGACTCACCTGACCGTTCGCGAGCTGCGGAGCACCTTGTCCTATATTCTCTTCGGTACGCGTTACTGCACGGACTATCACGGCGACCCCTCGGGCGACCCGGAGCCGTCTTACTGGGACCGGGCGTTCGATGCCGAGTCGCCGGAACGACAGGGAGAGGTGCTGCGCGAGCTGGTTCAGATGGACCCCGCGCTCGAAGCGCATCCCAAGATCGATCGGCGCCTGATCCGGGAGGAGCTGGTGTCGGCCGGCGGCGGCGACGCTCGGAAGTTGGCATCCCTGCGGCGCCGAGCGTACTTCGAATGGACCGACAAACGCATTCGCGAAACCGCCCGCGGCGAGGTGCCGAAGAAATGTCTCGGGCTGGCTCGGGGAAGGAACCTGAACCGCTTCCGTCAGCTGCCGCTGCTCGACGAAGCCGACCGAAATCAGCTGTGCCACGACTTGTGCCGGGGCATCGCGAGAATCGGCGACCTTCCGGCGATGGCCCTGGATCGTGCGGACGTTGTCCCGCTCCGCATAACTCCTCGGACGCCCACCGAAACGGCGTTCTGGACCGAGAAGCCGATCGACCGGTTTCGGCTGGAGGTGGAGCGCCTCGGTGTCGGCGCCACCGATGGCGACCCGGCGGGGAGCGGTTCCGAGAGCGAGCTTCACAGGGCGGCCGTCCTGATCTACCGGTACGAGGATGGACGTGAAGAGAAGCTGGCGATGGGCGCGGAGCTCTTTCACAGGCTTCTGCGGTTGGGAAGCGGCTATCAGCTTGGGGACATCTCCACCGACGACACCTTCGCGCGCCTGTCCATATTCCTGCAGAGATTGGTGCAGGAGAACGATCGCGAACTCATGGCCTGGAATCCCATTCGGGACGAGGTGGTGCACCGGTGCTCGATCCGGATGTCGGATGAGCCTCGGCAAGAACTCGTGATCGAGCCCCTTGGAGCGTCCGGAGGAGATTCGTGAGCGCCCGCAAGCAGGTGGAGGATGTGTTGGGGAGAGCCATGACGAGGGCGGTCTGGTCGAACGATTACCAGCATGCGGTGCCGGTATCGGTGCAGGACTTCGATCTGTCGGCGGTTCTCCCTGCGGTGTTCTACATGTTCCGCTTCGGGCGCAGACGGGGGAAGGGCGGGTTCGTCAACGAATTCGGCCATGCCTCCGGCAGTCCGGCTCAGCGCCGCCGCTCGGTGACCGTGGACCGAATCGTCGATAAGCTCTGCACACGGTCCCCGGACGACTTCGGAGGGCTGGAGAACGAAGCCGCCAAGGCGATCCTGGGGGACCTTCTGCTCTGCTACCGCCTGGACAACGCGAGGAACGCCCTCGGCCGTGATAAGCAGGTTCAGCGCGTCGCCCCCGCCCATTACATGTCAAGCTGGATCGATCTGCCGGAGCTGGTTGTCCACCTCCGGCATGTGCCGGAAACGATCGTCGCTCTGCTGGCGAACCAGTCCGGCAGCGGCCAAGTGCGTTGGACGCACCAGGAAGAGCGTCCCGGATCTAGCTTCCCGGTGGGCGGCGACGTTCGCTACAATGTGATTGCAAGGCCCTTCTCGAAAGGCATGTCGCTCAAGGGCGGGCTCGCCGACAACCTCGCGGGTGACGTGTTCGACGAGGGCGAGGCGTCGGTCGGGATCGACGAGTTGCTGATGATCCGCTTGGCCCAGAGAATGCGTAGCGCCCCCCAGAGGACGAAGACGAAGCCCGAGATCCCCAACCGGCGCTCGATTGCCGCTCGGTCGGCCCGCCTGTTTTCGGCGGACCTCAGAAGCTACCTGAACGCATACGCGGACCATGTGCCGAGGCAGTTCCTGGTCGAGGCCCTGGAGAGCTGCCTGGCGGTGGGGCTGACTTCGATGCTCTCGAGCGTGGTTCACATCATGGAGGAATGGGGCGAATCGGGAAGAATCGACGGGGAGAGGAGGCCATGCGACATCTTCGTCGACTGTTCCGCAGGGGCCGACCGGAAGTTGCGCGCCCTAGCCGAGCAGTCGATGGACGAATTCATGCGGCGGGTCAGGCGCCTGCTGGTCCACTTCATGACACTGAGGCTGCTCGACTACAGCGTCGGCAACAACGTCAAGATGAAGAGGGAGTTCAGAGTCGGCGAGCTCAAGGACGCTCCCAACGCCACCGAGTGGCTTACTCTCCTGGGCGATGTGGTGCACGGTAGGCACGAGAGGTCGAGAGACGTCATGCATCGGCTGGTTTACCTGCCCGACGACTTGGCAAGCCACATGGAAGACGACTACCCGGACGTGGCGGCGACGCTCGCCGACGATGAGGCCATCTGGAACCCCGTGTTTCGACTGGCCGAAGGGCTGGTCGCCCTTCAGGGCAGCAATGCACAGAGCCACCTGGCCCAACTCATCGACTCCGCTCTTTTGGTCGACCGCCCGAACGGACTGGCGCGGAAGAGACGAGCTCAGCGGACCATTGCGGGTGTCCGGAAGGCGGTGGTACTCCGATCCGTCGCATTCACCGACACCGCCCTGGAGTACCTGGTGCACCTTCTGCTGCTTGAGCCCGGCGACGAGACCGCAGCCCGCCCGTGGTTCTCCTTCAACGACTTCATAGGGTCGGTGCGGGACCGATACGGGTTCTGCGTTGACCGGAGCCCGGAGGGAATGGACATACCCAACGAGCTGTTGCAGCGGAACAGGGCATTCCTCGATCGGCGCCTCAGGGACCTGGGGCTCCTGTTTTCAGTCAATGATGCCGAGGCCATGAAACGTCTCGCCCCGCGTTTCGAGCCGTCGAAGGGGTGAACGAAATGGAGTGGACCCGGTCCCATGGTTCGGTGATGGCCGAAGCGTTTTCCCGCCTGCTCGGCGAAGGGAGGCAGGGTGCGGTGGCCTTCGTGCGCTGTCTGGCACCCCAAGTGGTCGAAGTCCTGGCCGCAGATACCGAGCAATTCGTCGTCCCGGGCTGGGGAGTCTTCTTGGTGGGCGAACGCACGGACGCCGGAGCCCGAAGCATCAGCGCCGACAGGGCCGTCGAGATCCGGGAGTCGAAGGGGCCGGCGGCGCTCTTCCTCGTGGACACGGCTTCCATCGGCGCAGGAATGGACGGTGTATTCAGCGCGGCGCGCGAGATCACAGAGACGATGCTCTTCGCGGAAGCCGGGAGAGTGGCCCTCCGGCGACTCGATCCCGAACTTCGCAGGTACGTTCGCGAAGCGATTCGGCGCGCCCGTGAGCGCGGCCTCGGCGTTCGCGTCTCCCCTTGGCAGGAACTCGACTTCCGTTGCCATGTGGCGGACGGTCGGCGACCGGGGGGAAGCCTTGGCCGGATAGGACTGTGGCCGGTGAAGGAAGAGGGGGACGGTGCCGAGAAGGATGCGGAGGATCTTCGCGAGTCGCGCCGGTTCGTGGACAGGCTCCTCGATGCGAGGTCGATGGACATGACGCCTCGTCAGCGGATCGATTCGCTGCGTCTCATGGAGCCGACGGAAGAGCAGCGGCGGGACCTGAGGAGGTTCCTCGGGGGCGCGGATGCGCTACCCGTACTGGAGGCCGTCAAAGACCTGAGCGACAGGAAGCATCTCTGGGTCAACGCCCTCAAGACCGACCGTGTTTCACGGGACTTGTTGAGTATCGACCTCGATCCGTGGCGAGGAACGAAAGGGAAGATTCTCAAGTGGAGTGGTTTGGTCGACCGTGGCAACGAGATGCCCCAGCTCGTTCTGCCTCTGAGCGACGATGTCGGGTCGGTGTCGACCGCGAAGCTCGAGGTGCGCTGGAAGGTTCGGCCCGGCCATCTGCAGGCAGGAGCCGTGGAGTATCGCGTCGAAGTGCTCCAGGCAGGCAGCCGCGAGCCGCTGGCCGTGGAAGAGATCACGCACGCGAGGAAGCCGAAGCAGAAGGCGATCTTCACCGACGAAGACTTCCTGGACCTTCCGGATGATGCTCGCGTTCCGGCGCGGATACGGGTGTCGGCGGTCGGCGGCGGCGCGGATGCTGGCGTACTGAGCGACGAGACCGAGGAGTTCGAGATCGTCCGCGGCGAATTGCCCGGCAAGAAGGCCGCCGCCGGGAAGCGTTACCGCACGTTCAGCGATGGGTTGATCGAGCTTGGCGACCGCGAAGCCGTGACGGCGATGGCATCGTTCGAGCTGACGCGCCCGGCGGAGGCCAAGGGCGGGTTTCTTGTGTGGAGGAGCCCGGACGAGCGCCGAAACTTCAGGGTCTTCCGACCTCCGCTGATCAGGGATGTCGAGGACCAGTGGCGGGGCCTCAAGGGTGTGCCGGGCCGCTGGCGGATTCGCGTGCGCATGTCCGGGGAGCGGGTCGGGGATCTGGAGTTCGTTCCCCTGCGGCCGGAGGGCGCGGAAGAGAAGGTCTGGACACGGGCGACCAACGCCGGTCGCAGAATGGTCGATCTGTTCGCGGATGTCGGGGGCGTGGGCCAGCTTTACGACTCTGCGGCGCCACACTACAGGATCGTCGAGGAGTACCTGCGTTCGTGGCTGGCGCTCCTGCGACTCGGCGATCCGTCACTGGCGCTGACCCAGACCGTCGAAGTAAGGGCGCAGTCCGGAGATTTCGTCGGGCTCCTTGTCCTGCCCGCCCATCCGCTTCGCGTGGCTTGGCATTCCGCGTACGACAATCTGGCGCTGCACACGGTCTTCGAAGAAGGTGGCAAGCCCAGCGCCGTCCGCGACGAGCTCGCGAGCTTGGACGGCGCGACCATCCCGGCCTTTCTCCCAGGCGTCGAACCCGGCAGCTCGTTCGTGTTCGCCGACACTCTCGGTTTCCACGCCGTGGGAATGGTTGCCGCCGGTGATCCGGAGCCGAAGGGAACGCTCTCGATGCTGTACCGCGCTCTCACCGGCCAAGAGGACGGCGAACACGCCGCCGTACCAACCGTGGGTTCCGGGAGCTCCGAGATTCTCGGCCGGGAGATCCGGAGGTACATCGAGAGTCATCCCAGGACTCGGGTTATTCATGTCCACGCGATTCGCGCCGGCGACGGCAAGACCGTTGCCAGGGCGTTGGGTAGGGCTGCATCGGCCGTCCGCGCCAGGGCCCTCGGAGACGAGGAAGGCGCTTCCGAGAACAACCTGGCCTACATCCTGGACATCCATCCATCGGAGAAGCAGCGAAAGCGCGGCATTGCGGGCAGATTCATCAGCGAAGCTCAGGAGAAGAGGCGCCGCGGCGCCGGAACCGTGGCGAAGGAGGATCGGTGGATGCTGGCTTCGCAGGAGCGCCCGGGTAGGGTGCGCCTTCCGAACCTCCGCTGGGCGCGCAAGGAGTCTCTCGATCCCGAGTCCGCCGCGCATGTCGCGCTCGCGTTCGACATGTTCGCGTCGGAAGTACGGGCGGATCCGTCGCGGGCGATAGTCAAGCCGCAACACGCATACGGCCTCATTTCGTTTCTCGACCGCCGCTACCGGAACGACCCGCACCCCCGTTGGGATGGAGTCCTGCCCGGTTGGAGTGGAGGCGAGGCTCACCCGGCCGGAAGCGCGCACACCCTGCGGCTGCAAAGGCTGCAAGGAGCGATCCAGCAGTTGGTTTCGGCCAACCTCGGCGCGGGCGGTTCCGGTGGGGTCCCGTGCCTGGTCACTGAAGTCTCCGCAGACGCGGCGGACAGCCTGGACCGGCTTCACGCGCTGAGTGACTGGGTCATCACCCTGGACCGGAACGCCGGTCTCGAGTATTTCGATTCTCCCCGCGTGAACAAGGAGATCTACGACAAGTTCGTGATCGACTGCGTACCTGAACGGGAGGACCTTGGGTGCCTGAGGATGATCACATCCACCTCGAATCTGAACGAGGTCCGGGACTTGTTGGTCGAAGCTCTGGATGAAATGGGGTTGACTCACAGCCCCCGGAGCGCCGCCTTCCTGATGTCCGATCTCAAGGCGCTCAGCGGCCGTCTGGCGATTCGGTTGACCGGGGGACGCGGCCCCACGTCGGAGCTAGTTGCGCTTGCGATGAGCCAGGCGAACTGCCGACTGGTCGCCGCCGGCGATCGGCAGCCGGGAACTCGGGGCGACCCGTCGTGCTGGGTATCGCTGGAAGACGGCTTCCTGGTGCCCGTCGACGACATCCGCGACCTGTTGCCGTCCGACGTGCTGCCCAGGGATGGCGAGAACGGGCGCTCGCGCTCGGCTGCGCGTCCCGATCTGATTCATGTCCAGGCGTCGCCTAGAAGCGGCCTGTCGTTTCGGTTCGTCGAGGTCAAGTACCGGAGGCACCTGCGCGCGGCGCGTTCTCCGCAACTCATGCGTGACATAAGGGGGCAGACCGCGTCTCTGGAACAGCGGTGGTTCGATTGGTTCGGTTCCAAGTCGGCCTTCAGCGCCCTGCGTGCGATTCGAACGGCCAGACTTGCTCGCATTCTGCACTTCTACGCGGCTAAGGCGCACAGGCACGGGCTTTCCGAGGAGCGCTACCGGGCCATCGCGGCGCAGATCGACAAGATGGTGGAACAGAGCACGACGTACCGGTTGCTCCGCGCGAACGGCGGGAACCGCGGTTGGGTTTTCTGCCCGGAGTACCGAGCAACGGAGCCCATGCAGATCTCGCCCGAGGAGTGGGACGACGACGTTCGCGTGTTCCTCTTCGGGCCTGCGATGCTGCCGGGCATCGGCCAGCACCGACCGAGCCCCATCAATACCATGACCGACGATGACTCGTCCGAGGCGCACACCACGGCCGCCCAGCTTGACCTTGGGACTTCGCGCTCGCAACCGTTCACGCCCGATGGAGCCGAGCCGCCGGCGACCCCGGATGAGGCAAGCGCCGGGGACCAAGGCAAGATTGAAGACGACCACAAGAACGGGGATGCAGGCCAATCGGGACCATCGTCCACCGTGCCCGGGGCCACCGACGCCCACGTTTCCCCACCCCGAATCGTTCTGGGTGCCGATCGGTTCAAGGCGCTGGCTGAGTGGCATCTGACCGTCAAGGGGAATCCCCATTTGCTCGTCGCAGGTCTTCCCGGCATGGGGAAGACGACATGTCTATTGAACCTGTGCAAGCAGATGATCGCAGCGGATGTCCGCCCCATCGTGTTCTCCTACCACGAGGACATCGACGAGCGGCTCGAACTCTTGAAGGGCCAGGGCACCGTTCCTGGCACCGGGCCGTCGACGGGGAACGTCCGGTTCGTTGACTTCGACGGGCTGGGGTTCAACCCTCTGCGGGTACTCGACAGATCATGGAAGTCTGCTCATATCGACATTGCGGGGATTATCCGAGACATCTTCATGGCCATCTATCCCGACTTGGGACCGCTTCAGGGTGCCAAGATCCGCACTGCGGTCAAGCAGAGCTTCGAGGAACTTGGGTGGGGGGGGGCTGCCGACACCGAGTCGCTGGGCGAGCCTCCCTTCCGGCGATTCCTCGAAATCATGAGATCGGAGCCAAAGCCGGGGATTGGGTTGAAGAACCTGCTGGCCCGTCTCGAAGAGCTTGATGACTATGGTTTCTTCGAAGTCGGGAAGGAACGTGGGAATCTGTGGAATGCCGACCGCCCAACCGTGATCCGTATTCACCGGACCAAGAACGATGTCCTCCAGAATGCCTTCGCGTCGCTGCTCCTGTACGGCCTCTACAAGAACATGTTTCAGCGGGGAATTCGGGATCGCATCACACACGCGGTCATTGTGGACGAGGCGCATCGTGCGGGGAGGCTGAGCCTCATTCCGACCATGGCCAAGGAGTGCAGAAAATACGGAGTGTCCCTGGTCCTGGCGTCGCAGCAGGCGACCGACTTCCAGACGTCAGTGTTTTCGGCGATCGCCAACTATCTGGTGCTGCGCTTGACCGAAGCGGACGCCAAGACGCTCGTTAGGAACGTTGCCGGGTCAGCGCAGCAGAGGTCTCTCGTGGACCAGATCAAACAGATGGACCGATTCAAGGCCCTCTACTTCTCGTCGCAGGGGGTGCCAGAGGGAAGCCGGCCGAAGCTGCTGGCGCTTCCCGACTTTTCGCCGTCGGGAGATGTTGGTGGCTGATGCGCGTCAATCCAATTCCGAAACGGGTCCGGCCGTTGCGTTGGCCACGCGTTCCAGCTGCGGTCACGGATTGCCTCCGTTGCGCTGAGCGCTGCCTCTTGGTAGGCTGCCTCCATTGGCAGCCCTACACTTCGGTGGGGAGGCGCTGGACTTGGTCGAGTCGATCCACGGGGGGGTGATCGAGGCCGTGAAGGGGGGGGTTGGCTCCTAGAGGTGGTGAAGCACTCTCGCACCGTTTTCCGGTGCGTATCGGGTCCATGACGAAGATTTCAACTTTCCTCGCACCGTCTTTTGTTGCGAGCCCCACAGGCCACCGCTACATTCCCTCCATGAACCGACCCGCCGCAGCCACCATGCCGACCCCCGATCGACGCACCGCCAGGGCCCAAAGTCACCTCAGGGCGATCCGTGCCGGAGTGCGCTCCGATCGCGCGATCGCGGCCGTCCTGGGGGTCTCCCATTCCCAGGTGTCACGATGGCGGCGCGGCCAGCGCCCGGACCGTGCGAATGCCGATCGCCTTGCCGTACTTGCCCTCGTGGTCGAGATGCTGCTCAGGTGGCTGGACGCCGACATCGTCGAGGAATGGCTCACCGGAGCGAATGCCCACCTCGATGGCGCCACTCCGTCGTACTTCATCCAGCGAAGCCGGCTGGCCGGGGTGGTCGGGGCCGTGGAGGCGATGAAGACGGGCGTCTTCGCCTGAGCAAGCCCGTGGACAACACCCTGCCCCGCTGACCTTGGCTCACCTCTGGCGCGTCGTTCCCTGGGATCCCGACGTCAACCGGGGAAGCCTGTTTTCGCCGTCGTACGTTCCTCCGACTACGGGCCGCGGGCGCTTCGATCTGCCGGTGGCCTGTTCTCCCGTGCTCTATCTGGCCGAATCACCGGAGCACGCGGTCGCCGAGGCCATCCAACCCTGGCGCAACCGCCCCTTGCGGAAACCCCACCTGCTGCGAGCCGGGCGTCCCCTGGCGCTCGTAGACGTGTTGTTGGCGGCCGATGAGGCGCCTGGTCTGGCCGATCTCTGCGATCCGGATGTGCTCGGCCGGCTGAGAGTGAGCGCGGATCGGGTCGCTTCCCGCAATCGGCGGCGGACCCAGGCGGTCGCGGCGTCGGTGTGGGACCGCGGCCACGCGGGTCTCCGGTGGTGGTCGAGCTTCCGGGGCGACTGGCATGGTGTTGTCCTATTCACGGCTCGCACGGGGCGGAGCCTGCGCTTCGGCAAGCCGGAGGTGTTGTCGGCCGAGACGCTGGCGCTGCGAGTGGCCGCCGCCGTGCTCGGAATGCCCCTGGCGATCTGAGCGGGTTCCCATCCTCCTACTCCGTGGCGCATTCGGAGGCTTTCCCTTGACGATCGCCGAAGTGTTCCGGGCACGAGCCCAGCGCGACTATCGACCGCTTGATCGTCACCGCCTCCGAATCCGGGATGCCGGATCAGTGGAGACTCGGTGTCGCGCCAACGCCCAAGATCGCTAGGACCGGGTCTCCCCCCATCCAGCCGCCAAATCCACGCTGTCCCAACCCCTTCCGTCACGGTATCTTCAATTCCCCGCCCCCCAAC
>CAZTOF010000607.1:0-2891 GCA_964615515.1 uncultured Gemmatimonadaceae bacterium | reverse complement strand
GGTGGGGGGCGGGGCGTGGGGTGAGTGGAAGTGGATTCCCCGGAGGTTCGGCTGAGCCACACGCCAAGGGGAAGAGGCGGCGTCGGTGAGGGACAGGAGGAACAGGGTCCGCTCCATTCTGGCCAGCCTCAGGCATTGGCTCTGGCGAGTGCTCGGGCGGCGGTCTCCACAGGAGGAGACCACGGAAGCGATCGGTTCGGGGGAAACCCCCCCGCGGTCGGGAGAAACGGAGACCGTCGCTTCGCCACAAGCGCCACCCCACCGACCGGTCGGACAGGTGCTTGAGTTCGACGGACACCCTCCAGTCGCAGTCGTCGACCTGGGCCGAGAGGTCAGCGCCGCGCTTCGCACCTCGTGGGACGACGGTCGCCCCTTCGAGTCCGGCGGCGTGATCGACAGCGTTTGGGTGCAACCGCTCTTCGCCGCCGGTAGCACGGCCGCCTCGTCGCTGGCCGCGGGCAATGTCTTTCTCGCGACCGCCAACCCCGAAACGCTGATGGTCCTCCGCGACGGCCTGGGAACGGCCATTATGGGGGAGGGGGGCCGCATCATCGGCCACGCTCAGTTCATCCCCGCCGGTGCCGCCATTCTGCCTGTCGTGGCCCCCGTCATGCTCTTCATGACTGCCTCGTCACTTATCATCGCCGCGCGCCTCGACCGGATGCAGAGGACTCTCGGCACACTCTCCGAGGTCTTGGCCCGTGTGCATCAGGTCATGGAGGCCGGGATGTACGCCAAGTTTCAGAATCCAGCGAAGGTGCTTGACGAGATCTGGTCGGAGTTCAAGGACAGTCAGCGATTCACGGACGACATGAAGGCGGATCTCGTGCAGGCTAGGAGCAACATGAACCGACTCCATCACCAGTCTTGGCGGCTAGCCAGCCGGAAGATCGGCTCGGAGAACGACGCCAGGATGTGGATGGCGGACGTCGACCTGTTCTTCCGGTCCAGTCTCATGGATATCCGTGCCGACGTGCTCCGCCTGTTTCTGACGCTCCAAGACGATCTAGGATTCGCGGAGAAGCGGCAAGCGGCCCTAAGTGCAAAGTTCGAACAGACCAACCGCAGACTCCAAGACGCTGCTCGAGGAATGCCCGATCAGAGGATTCCGCAACGAGCTACGGCAAGAATTGGCGGATAAGCCCCTCCACGATCTCAAAAAGCGATTGCCGCGCTGGCTCGGGGGGGGATCGCCCGAGATAGTACGGAAAGTGGAAGAGATCCTCAATGACTACGAACCGATCCGGGAGCGCATTGATCGTTGGACCAGCGCGTCCGATTCAGCGACCGGCGCCGCGCAGGAACAGTCCATCGTCGTCTACCGAGAGTCGGGCGGCGAGGGGGCGCTGTACGTGCGACACACCCGGGATCTTCGGCTCCAGCCGGTGGGTGCGTAGTCGTCGAAGATGGCTATCGTGCCCGGCGGGGCATGCGTCGCATCTCCGCTAGTGCTGGCGCCCCCATGGAGGGATGGGGACGCTTCATCGGGTTGCCTAGTCGCCGTCGAGAGCGAACGGAACCCGCCGCCATTCAGCCGAACCGCGCCCCGAGGCTTCGAGCCATTTGGCGGAGGACTTCGATCACGTTCTCTCGGTCCGGGTGCTCGGCATCCCAAGTCCGACTAATAGGTCACCTGCAGGAGGATGGGCCGAGGTGGCCCGACCGGTCGGGCCTACCCCACCGTCGGCACCTCAACCCCGGCCGCGGACCCCGCTGCCGCCAGAGCGCGGTCCAGCGTGGCCAGTGGCAGGCGCATTCGCACTGCCAGCTCCAAGTACATGGCGTCGTAGACGGACAGCCGGCGTTCGTGCGCAAGCCCGAGGACGCTCCCCCAGACGCGGGAAGTGGCGACCGGCTCGATCTCGATCGGCATGGCTTCCAGATTGGTCCGAATTCTCGCCCAATCCCCGACGCCGATCCGGCCTCGCCCGGTGGCGACACGGAGGACATTGCCGACCTCGATTGGCCAGATTGCCGGCACGAACGCACGCCCCGCGAGCAGGGAATCTCGTAGGCGGCCGGTCTCCTCCGTGGCCTCGTCCGGGAACACCCACGCCATGGCGACCGAGCAGTCGAGCACGAAAGCCATCAGCGCCTGCGGCCCTCTTCGATCAGATCCCGAATCGACAATCCGCCGAGGCTGTGGGTGGCTTGAAAGGCCTTCAGGTCCTCGATGGCGGCCCGGATCCTGGTGGTGTCTCGAGGCCGGAAGGGGATCAGTTCAGCGACGGGACGGTTGTGCCTGGTGATGACGAACCGCTCCCCGGCCTGCACCCTCCGCAGGAGCTGGGGCAGATGCGTCTTGGCTTCGAAGGCGCCTATCCTGGACACGGCAGCCACCCTTTCGGAAGAGAAATCTGGACTGACAGACCAGACGCAGACTAGTCTATCTGATGCCTTGGGTCAAGCAGTCCGACCATCTTCGTGTCGCCGTGCGCCGACAGTTGTTGAAGTTTCGCCGCTCGCGCTCAGCCTTCGAACGGATTCAGAAACGCCACCCCGAGCTGGCGATAGTCCCTGACATTGCGGGTCACGACCGTCAGACGGTGCACGACGGCGGTGGCCGCGATCTTCGCATCCTCCAGGAGGGCCCGGCATTTGCGGTGCTTGAGCCGTGCCCACTCCCTGAATGCCGCGGCATCTATCGGCAGGACCGAGTACGAGGCAACAACCGCGTCCAGCCAGGCCTCCAGCTCATAGGCCTTGCCGGGACTGCGGTCACGGACGTTTTCGATTCCAGCCTGAATCTCTCCCACGGTCACGGACGAGAGAAAGAGCTGTTCGGACGGTACGTCCGCAATCCATCTCGTCACCGAAGGATTCTTCGGTCGCGGGCGGCGCAGTTCGGAGACAACGGTGGAGTGGCAACCCCCGCCGCCGTCACCCGGCAA
>CAZTOF010000606.1:0-5040 GCA_964615515.1 uncultured Gemmatimonadaceae bacterium | reverse complement strand
GACATGAGGCCGCTTGCCCTTCTTGAAGTCCACCGGCATGACCACGCCGTCTCGGATGTCGAGGACATCCATCTTCGCGATCACACCGAGGCGTTCCGACGACATCGTGACCGAGCGGGCCTGCGACATTTCCTCGTCGAGCTCGTCAGGAGAAGGAAGGCGGCCGCCGCCCTTGTCGACGCGCGTGTGCGCACGCTTGCCTTGGACGGTGTCCGCGCTGTCGGCCCATTCCCCCTCCACCCATTCCAGGTACGCCAATCGCGGACAGTAGACCCATTCGTTGACCATTCGGGCCGGGACCAGAGGCGTCATGGCGTCGGCTGGAGGCGGTGGGATCGGCAGGATGAGCTGGGCTCGGTTGCTCACTTGGACATTCCTCCGCTGTGAGAGCGAGAACCCATATCCTCTTGCCAAACGACGGCTGGCGGTCGGAACGTCCCGTAGCCGCCTTGGTCGGATCGACCAATCGCGGACCTTAGCACCATTGAGACACCCCACGACCTAAACCAGCGGTGACGGTGGTCGGGCTCAAGATCGTAAGCGTGTGCCAGCAAGGACTTGACGACACCGGGAGATGCTGGCCTCTCCCACAATGGCCAGGAATAGAATCCGTTCTTCCATGTTCCCGAGCATCCCTGTGTGAGCGTGCGATCAGGAGACGGGAAAACCGCATGCACGCTGAGCCCTAGAATAGCGAGTGCCTCCACCCCGGGGTTTGAGAGCTTCTTCTCCCCGGAAGAAGTTGGATCGAAGGCCCTCAACGCGTACACACGATCATCCGTAACGTCCCACATTAGGGAAGGGAGGTTGCTGCCGTAAGTCCAAGGGCCTGCGAGTCCTGCGGTAACATCCTCCGCAGTAACGTTCTCCAGAATCCTGCGGGCGATTTTGAGCAGCTTTTGTTGGCCAGCGGTGAAGTAGAGGTCGGACGGTTTGGCCACACCCTGCTTGTCAAGGCTCCCTTCGGCCACGAGGGCCGTGGAAAGCGCTTCAGCCGGCGAAGACCGAGAGAGGTCGAGGTAGGTGCGGATGTCCGGCGGAGCGAGTTTGAGGTCATCGCTCCTTCTCAATGGCCTCCCGTCGCGCCGGCACAGATTCAGTGCCGGACTCTGGTGCCAGTTCGCGAATGTGGCGAGCGAGCGATTCACGATCTGATCGATACCCAGACGGTTGTCTACGATGGCACGCGGGGTTACGTCGTCACTCCACCACAAGCACGGCTGTCGAGATTCGTGCGCGCAAGCCACCTGAACGCCCAGAGCGGCCAGAAACCCCAGAGGATTGGTGCCTTCGAGGCCGTCAAGACGGGTTCCGCTCACTGTAAGCTTGCCTCCTCTGCGCTCTGTCGATGATCAGCCAGTCGCATGATCGTCTCCAGCCATGCCAGCCCGTAGTAGCCGAAGCGCTCGACTAGACGCCAGAATCGATCCGCCATGTCGTAGGCCAATGCCCCACTCGAAAGGTCGGAGCCCGAATCGATCATGAGGCCATCGCAAGAAAGGGCAAGCCGCTGCGGGTCGGGATCCCGGATGATCGGCGGCAACGGACGTGACCATCCGTGGTGTGTCCCGATGAGGTGAAGCACCAGATCCCGGTCGTTCGCACTGGCGAGCACATCGGGGTCTGAGTCGGCCATGGCCACGCTGGCGATCTCGTGGCGCATCCCTCGTGGGTATCGCTGGATGCGGCGCACGCCAGGAAGCGACTTGGCGAGCGGCTCATCCAGCATCTCCAGAGCCACCGGATCACCACCGACCAACTGGGCCTGAAAACGTGGATCCACCTTTCCAATATCATGGAGGCGTGCGGCCAGGCAGAGATCGTCCACGGTCTCCTGCGGAAGACCGAGATTGGTCCCGACCTTACGTACCCGCGCGGCGACGCCCTCCAGGTGTTGGCGGAGAGTGACGGCGCTTCCGGTCATGGACCCCGCCTCGTCCGACCCGTCTAGGGCACTAGGGTCGATGGCCGGCTTTCCAGTGACTGGATTGCGCTCGGATAGCACATAGTATCCGTTGGGATCCGCATCATGCTGCTCAACGAGAGTGCATTCGAACCCTCGACCTAGTCTCTCCAGGACGTTGGAGAACCAAACCGGTCGACTATTGGGCTCGTCGGATCGCACCGCCTCCAACCACTCCCCAATGCGGTCTTGCGCCGGAAGATCCGCTTCGACGTCTGGGCTCGGCAGCGGCGGGGAGAACGATAGCGATGCGGTTTCCGGCAAATTCGGATCGAGCCGCAAGGTAACCCGGCGACCGTGGGCCTCCTGCGCAGCATCCCCCAAATCCGCGACGGTACCGTTGGAGGAAGGAGCCCAGGTATAGGCAAGCAGCCCACCCCGGTCTGGATCCACTACTAAACTGTCGCCGGGTCGAATGTCCCCAACTGACTCGACTTGCTCCACCATCTTGCCGGTGCCCCTCCAGCGCACACAGCCGCTGAGGCGACGACCTTCGTCTCGGTCTTGCTGGCCGAATCCCTGCACATCCGCGACTTCGGTCTCAGGTGCGCCCGACAGCCACGACTTGGCTGCGTCAATCGGGACGGATAGTGACTCGGCTTGCCGCGGAGGCACGAGCTTTAATGCCCGATCCGTGCGATCACGGCGCCAAATGATCGAGACTTCGGGAGTCCCCTCACGGTTGATGCCATGAAGGAACCAGTCAATGGGCGGCTGAACAATGGGTTGGGGATTCGTCTGGACCCACGCGTCCATGTGCGTCCTCAGAAGCAATGGAGCCTGAGATCTGGGAGCCATCGCTGTGTCAGGGAATGCTGACAGAGATTCCGATCCGATGTCGATTGCGCTCGTTCGCTCAAGCCGCTTGAGTGCAGACCATGTTGCCTTGACGGAATCCCCGTAGATTGGATCGGGCTTCCTGCTAGAGACCTCCGACCTTAGCCCTAGAATCCACGCCTGTGCCGGAGTGCCCGTCCGCACGAAGTACGTCCCGCGACGATCCAAGCGGCCAAACCGCTGCCGAAGGCTGTCGATGGGAGCGCACTCCGTAATGAGCGCATCGAAGCTGAAGTCAGCTCCGACTTCTATAGCCTGCGTTGCGACCACGATGGTTATCTCGCCCGGTGTATCCGACCTGTCTGGGTCGACCGCTGGGTGAACCGCGTTCAGGGCGGCGACACGATCCAAGGGTCGCATCCGGCCAGTGATGAGGTGGGTCCGAAAGCCGGCATCTCGTAGAACTTGATAAGCTTCCCGTGCGGTCCTGATCCGGTTCACTACCACTCCGACGCTAGCAGCGGCTAAACTGGCACCCGGCTTGCGCAACGACTGGACGCACTTGAGCACTGCCAAAGGAAGGGAATCTCGATTGCGCACCGAGACCAAACGCCCTTGTTTGCGGGCCCGTACCCTCCGCCGGAGCTCCTCGCTTTCCTCTAGATCCCCAACGGGATCAAGCTGGAACGACTCGGCAGATTCGGAACCTGGCGTGGCCGACATCTGAACGACGCGGAAGCGTTTGGGAAGGGAGCCTGTCGGCAGATCCGCGACCTTCGCCAGCGTTTCCGCAAAAGGAACGCTCAGGTGAACTTCGTCGAGGATCACGAGGCAGTCGTTTCCGGCGAGCCCGGCGTGGATCGGAAGCATGCCGCGCCCCACACCGTACCCACGGAAGAGCAGACGCGAGCCGAACTGATCAACCGTGGATACGAGAACCCACGGCTGATCCGGTCGATGTGTCCACGCTGAATCCATCGGAATGCCGCCTCTCAGAGCGGCCACGCCAAGTGGATCGCCACCGCCGAGCCGTCGGAGGCGTCGGCGCACCCGGCGGAGGACTACCGTATTGCCCGCCTGAATCCGATCCCGGATTGTCCGAGCGCGTTCACATACTTGGTCGACGATGATGCGGCGATCAATCACAAACACGATGCGGCGGGGTGCCGCCTCGGGATTCGTTGCCAAGGCGAAGACGGCAATGTCCAGTAGAGCCGTCTTGCCTGTCCCGGTTGGCAGGTCAACGATCGAGGGCCAACCGGCATCGAGGACCTGTTCCGTCAGCCGCCGCTGCCAAGGAAAAGGCTCGTAACCGTGAACGTCAAAAAAGAACTCGCCGAAATCGTGCGGAGTCAAATTACTCATCGGCGGTCTGGAGTTGTCCCGCTTTCACGGACGGTTGATTTCTGTGGTTGAACGCCCCCGGTGCTGTTCCGTGGAGTCCCTCCCGGACTCTGGATCGAGGTTCGGGGCGCGCGCCTCCGGTGCGCCTCAGGCCGCACGGTTCCTCTCGTAGTCGACCGGCGACTCGTAGCCGAGAGCCGAGTGAAGCCGGCGCGTGTTGTAGAAGCCCTCGATGAACGCGAAGGCCTCGCGCCGGGCCTCGGCCGCGGTGCGGAACGAGCGCCGCCAGATCAGCTCGCACTCCAGCGTTGCGAAGAAGCTCTCGCACAGCGCGTTGTCGTAGGCGTCGCCCACGGAGCCCATGGACTGCGCGATGCCCGACTCGCGGCAGCGCTCCCCGAAGGCGAGCGAGGCGTACTGCGAGCCTCGGTCCGAGTGGTGCACGACGCGCCCCTCGGGACGGCGGCGCGAGAGAGCCATCGCCAGGGCGGCCTCGACCAGCTCGGTTCGCATGTGCGTCGCCATGGCCCAGCCGACGACGCGGCGGCTCCAGGCGTCGAGCACGACGGCCAGATACAGCCAGCCCGGCCAAGTGGGCACGTACGTGATGTCGGCCACCCACAACTGGTCGGGCCCCGAGGCCGAGAAGTCACGGTTCACGAGGTCCGGTGCGGGGCGGGCCTCGGCGTCCCGCTTCCTCGCCGCCGTCTTGAAGCGCCGCCTGGTCGCGCCCTCGATCCCCATCGTCCTCATCAGCCGCCCCACGCGCTTCTGGCCCACCCGCTCGCCCTCGGCCCTCAGCGCCGCGTGGATCCGCGGACGCCCGTACGTCTCGCCGCTGCCGGTCCAGATCGCCCCGATCCGCGCTTCGAGCTCCGCGTCCCGCCGCGCGCGCGCCGAGGGAGGACGCTTCAGCCAGTCGTAGTAGCCGCTGGGGGAGAGACCCAGCACCCGGC
>CAZTOF010000605.1:0-1919 GCA_964615515.1 uncultured Gemmatimonadaceae bacterium | reverse complement strand
ACCCCCCACAACACCACCGAAACGACCGCGTCCACGAGCGCCGCGTTCATCGTGCTGGTGTTCATCGTGCCCAGGTTCATGAACCCGAAATACAGACTGAGCAGCAGGCCGACCAGTGCCCCACCCTTGCTCCCGTCGGCGGCGTTCTCCACACCCTTCCACGAGAGCGCGCAGACCAGTAGCGTCGCCCCGCAGAGCTGCCCCACGATGATCTGCCAGAAGACCGGAGCCTCCTTGATCACGCCCGTGGCGGTGCCCGCGTTGGCCGCGAAGAAGTCGCCCAGCAGCAGCTCGTAGAACACGTAGCCGAGCACGAACATCGTGACGAAAGAGGCGAGAATCGCAAGGACGCAGTTCTTGTTCACCATGGATCACAGTCCCCCGGTTCGGGTCTGGAGCTGCGGCCGGTCCGCAGCCTCAGACGTGAACTTGCGGATCGGGTGATGAGCACCGCAAGGACTGGCGCCCGGCAGTCGCGAGACCACTTCATCCCCCCACAACCGTTCCAGAAACCGCTCCCACGGCAGGATCCGGATCCCCTCCGCCGTTCTCCGGGGAGCGCTCCCGTTGCAGACCATGAAAGCCCGCCGAGCACCGTGCTCGTCGACGAACGCCCTCAGTCCACGCAATTCACGCGACCCCGGGTTCGCACCACCCTTCACCTCGATCGCCACGCTCCCTTCCCGGCCCAGCACGAAGTCGCACTCCAGCCCGGACTTCGTCCGCCAGAATCGTACCGGAAAGTCGTGTTCGCGATAGGAGCGATAGGCGAGGATCTCCATCAACACGAAGTGCTCCAGCGCCCGTCCGAAGTCGGGCCCGGCAGTCCGCTCGATCCGCCGGCCGGTCAGATGACCCGCGACTCCCACGTCGAACAGGTAGAACTTCGGCGCCTTCGTGATCACCGCGCGCGAACGGCGCCGACTGAACGGCTCCACCATCACGCCGAGCAGGGTGTCGACGAGGATCTGGAAGTACTCCTTGACGGTCTTGGAACTCACTCCGCAGTCCCTGGCGACGTTGCTGTAGTTGACCAGCTCGCCGTGGCTGAACGCGAGCGCCTCGAAAAACCGCGCGAAGGCGGGCGCGTTGCGCGTCAGACCCTCCTCGAAGACCTCCTCCCTGAGGTAGTCGTCGACGTATCCCGCGAGCGTCCGCCGGGGCGCCGCGGAGTCGTAGTGTGACGGAATCAGCCCGTGGTTGAGCGCCCTGAGCAGGTCGAAGCCGGGGACCTCGGGCCACGTCAGCGGATGAAGGGCGAAGCGCCATGCCCGGCCGCCCAGCAGGTTCGCGCGGCCTCGCTTCAACTTCCTGGCACTGGAGCCGCACAGCACGAAGCCGAGGCCGTCGTCCTCGATCAGGCGGTGGACTTCGTCGAGGACCGCCGGGACCTTCTGGACCTCGTCGATGAGGATAGGCAGCTTGCGCTGGGCGGGCGCCAGCGCACGGACGCGCTCCGACAGGGTCCACGGGGCGCGGGTGAATTCGAGCATCACCCGGGTGTCGAGAAGGTCGAAGCGCGCCGAAAGCGGAAACCGCCGCCTGAGCAGCGTCGACTTGCCGGTCTTGCGCGGGCCCCACAGGAAGGCGGATTGGCCCGGTGGCAGTTCGATGTCGAGGGTACGGGCGTACATTGGCTGACGTTTTCGTAGGTCGATCCAAGATGGTTGAGCTAATTTGGAATATACTACGAACTAGTCAAGGTGCTGGGAAGCCCGGTGCGGGGGCTGTTGACGAATGGCGGGAGCCCTCACCGCACTTCGCCCTTCCGGGATGCGGGGGACCGGGTACGGAAGCTTCGCTAGTGTCATGTCACACAACACACGTCGGATAGAGGCGCCAGAGCTTGACGCGTGCGTCGTCCGTGGCGAACTGCTGGTCGGCCTTGGTGCCACGGGGGCGGCACGCATCCCACCGGT
>CAZTOF010000604.1:0-3873 GCA_964615515.1 uncultured Gemmatimonadaceae bacterium | reverse complement strand
AGCCAGCGTACCCCCCGTATTACACGGCGGGGCTGGCGGGGGGCGCTGCCCCCTCGACCCCAAGACCTACCGCGCGGTAGCGCACAGGAGGCAGAGCCGGCGTCGATCCTTCGTCAGCTACGGACTCCGCGAAGCCCGCCGCAGCCGCTTCACCACCACCGTCTCCACGTCCATTTCGTCCGATTCGACGAAAGCGGCCAAGCCGTCCGGGCCGAAAGCGTCCGGCAGCGCGATCGAGCCCGCCGGATAGGTTCCGATGTAGCGCCCGTCCATGGTCAGAACATCGATGGGGCCATCATCGTCGCTGGGCTCCTCACCATGCCTTTGCACCCAGATCTCACCGTTCCAACCCGTTCGCAGCCCCCGCACAATCGACACCTCGGTGAAGACCCCCACCCTGTCGAGAAGCTGGACTTGCGGGAAATACTCCACGCCGTTGACCACCATTCTCGGCCCCTGGCCCGCCGCCGCGAGTGCCGCCCGCCGTTCCCGCTCGTTCTCGATCATCCGGTCGGTGACCCGGGTCGGCTGGAGGGGCCGCCGCAGGATTCGGAAGACCCCCGCCCCGGAGCGCGCGATCTTGATCGCGTACGCCGACGAGTCGGAAAACGCCACGCTCCCGTCTGGAAGCACTCCGGCCAGCATCATCGGACCGAACACCTGCGGGGGCGGTAGTCGGAAGCTGGGCCGACCGCCGATCGGTAGCTCGGTTGGGTCTCCGCCTTCCGGAAGCCAGCCCTCCGCAACGGTGTCCTTCACTGCCATTTCTCCGGTCAGGATGAGCCGTTCGACCGGTCGCGACGTGGGCGGAGTCGTTCGCGCCGTGGTGCCGGAGCCCATCCTGAGCAACTGCGCGCCCACGGCGGAGTAGACGGCTTCTCCACGCGGGTCGGGCAGGAGGTCGGTGATTCGCACGTTACCCGGCTCGGGTGCCATCCGCACCGTGCGCTCGAATTCGCCGTCCGCATCGAAGATGTGGTAGCCGCGGTGACCGAGATCCCCCATCACGACCCGCCCGTCGGGCATGACGGCGAAGCCGTCTGGACTCCGGAACTCCCCGGGTCCATCGCCTTCCCGACCGAACGCCCGTTGGAACCCGCCGTCCGCGCCCACGACGATGACTCGATCCGCTTGGTTGTCGAACACGTACAGCTGGCCTGCGGCATCGAACGCCACGCGGCGCACGTTGCCGAACTGTTCCCAGTCCTCGCCCAATGCCGAGCCGACCCTGTAGACCTCGTCCAAAGTGGGATTCAGCTGGCGGTCTTCCGCAGGCAGTTCAATGACCTCCTGGGCCGCCGCCGGGGCTGCGGCCATTAGTAGCACCAGCGCGCCTGCAATCGATTCACGGTACACGACTCGGTGTTCTCCATCGGTCAGATTCAACACGGCTCTCACCACACTCGCCCCAATCCATGGTTAGATGGCGCCCGGCCCATTCCCGTTGCCCGGTAGCTCCCAAGAGTGCGTCGTGACCGCCTTCGTCTGAAATGCGGCGGCGAGCAGCGTCCGGGTGGATACGACAACGAGGTTTTGCGGTCAGCACGATGCCCTACAGGCCATCGCCGTCAGGTGATCGAACACGCCCGCCACCGCCTTTCCGGCCAAGCGGTGGTCCGTGGGCGTGATGTGGGCAGCGACCATGACGGCGCGGCGCTCAGGCATGGGCGCACCGGCGAAGGGGTTGGGGACGCGGCCTCCCGCGTCCCTCCGCTGACCGCTCAGCGGCGCGGGATGCTGGGGGTTCAAGGGGGGCGCAGCGTCCCCCTCGCCAGCCGCAGTGTTCAACACTGCGTCGGCTGGCTTCCGGCCACTAACGGTCGGGAGCCAGCATCTCACCGAACCGGCCCGGCTCCGAATCGCGACGCTCCCCTGAGAGCCCGATTCGGGCGACGCGGGTCGTAGCGGAAGAACAGCGGTCCAGCTTCAGTCAATCGCCCTGCTCCACGGAGAGATACGTACACGGACGACGTAGTTCACGTCGAACTCGTCCGTCACGATCAGCCATGCCGAGTCACCCCGCACAGCCGGGGCAACTTGGTCCCAAAGGCTGAGGCCCGCTCCCAAGCTCGCCGTTCCAAGACGGCTGCCGTCCTCCGAGTAGACATCGAACAGAACTCCCCCGTCCGCCGACGGCGTGCGCACCCACAGGTTGCCCTCGGCCGACTGGAAGATGGCCTCGACGGCGGGCTTGACGTAGGGAATCCGGGACCAGTCCCACTGGCTGCTCACGCCCCTGTCCGCGAGCATTTGCCGCATCGCGGCGATCACCGAGTCGCGCTCGACTTCCGACACGGGGACGGCGGGTCGGCGGGTTTCGACCACGAGAGTCGTATCTCCGCCCGGTTCCCACCGCGACAGCCGGTATTCGGGATCTCCGTCCCGCGTGGACCACGCGGTGCCCCGCGAATCGAGGTGCGTGACCTCGGAAGCGAAGAACGGAATCCCGTACAGCATGTAGCCGCGGTCCAGCGCTTGGTAGAACGTGCCGGGCTGACTCTCGGGATCGTACTCTTCGTCCTCCGGTTCATCGCTGGGCAACGGAATCGAGTCCACCAGCGTCATCGTCAGATCGTAGACGCGAATCTGCCTGCGGGTTCCGTCCCACCACGGCCGGTGGATGCGGCTCCCATCCACCATCGCGCCATTCCACACCCAGCCGTAGTTGCCGTCGTCGAACGGAAAGGACTCGATGAATCCGTCCTCGGGATCGAAGACCGACATGCGCCCGTTCCGCCCGTCCGGGACCCAGATGCGTCCGTTGGGGCCAAGCATTAGGCCGTTCGCGTCCGCGAACTCGCCGGGTCCCTGTCCCTTGCCGCCATGGGTCGCGACGTGAGCGCCATCGGGGCCGAAGACGCGCAGTTCCTGAATCTGGGAATCCAGGACCGCGAAGCCCCCGCCTTCCAGCGCCACGAGGCCCTTCAGATAGGCGAACGCGTCCGGCCCCGTGCCTTCGAGGGCGCCGACGCGGAGTTCCTCGACAAGCGTCCAAGTGGGAGGTGCATCCGCCGCGGGGATGTTCGTGACGTGGACCGTGCCGGAAGCCAACGTGTCCCGCAACGTCGTCCAGTCACTTCGATCCTCTGAGTCCCCGCAACCGGCCAACGCCACCCATGCCACGACGACCAGTATCGTTTTCGTTCGTTCGTACATCTTTTCAACTCCGTCTCGCCATCAGCACGACAGGCGGGCCACCTCGCGCCGCCCGCCGCGTCCAAGATCGCACTGCTGACGCGTACTCGCCACTCGAACGGCGACGCGATGTCGTCCTCGACAGGCTCCTTGCCTACATTGAATGAGACGAATCCGAAGTGCCGAGCGCCCGCTGCGATGCGTTCGGCAGGGTTGATTGGTTTTTTGTCAGCCCGTGCACGACTCCTACCATCCCTTGGCGTGAAGGACGGACCGAAATGCCGAAGCTGACGACGACACCGCGACCGCGATACCTTGCGCCGCTGGTCCCTTTCGCGCTCTTGGTGGCCTGCGGCGATGCCGGGGACGAATCGGCCACCGGGGCCACCGGAACCTTGGACGGCCCGGACGTGATCGTGAGCGCCGTGACCGAGGAGGTCTTCACCGTGGGGTCCGTCCTGGGCGACACTTGGGACACCTTCGGCAGCGTTCGCTCGGTGCACTTCGATGCGCAGTCCAACCTTCACATCCTCGATAGCCAACTCGATCACGTCCTCGTGGTCGGGCCGGACGGTTCGCTGGTCCGTACCGTCGGTGGCCGAGGGGAGGGGCCCGGGGAGTTCAACAACGTCCTGTCGGTCATCGTTGGGCGCGACGGCTCCTACACCGTGTTGGGATTCACGACGATCGATCTCCTCCGCCCCGACAGCGAGTTCGTGCGGCGCGTCACCATGGATC
>CAZTOF010000603.1:0-3512 GCA_964615515.1 uncultured Gemmatimonadaceae bacterium | reverse complement strand
ACCCCGCACTCATCCTGGGCTCCGTCGAGGCGAGCTTCTTCACACACGACCAGCTCGACATGATCGCCGACTTCGTGAGCGAACGCGGCGCCCGCCCAGCATGAGGAGGGTGCCGCCGCGTTCGCTCACGAAGTCGGCGATCATGTCGAGCTGGTCGTGTGTGAAGAAGCTCGCCTCGACGGAGCCCAGGATGAGTGCGGGGTACCGGTAGAGGTCCTCGCGGGTGGTGGGGAAGCCCTCGACGAGCTCGAGGGGGTCGTCGAGGTTGCGGCGGAAGAACTTGTTCTCGGCGGTGCGCTGGAGAAGCACGACCTGGAGGTTCTCGTCGTCGCCCACCGCGCGCAGCATGAAGGCGACCTCGTGGCGGGGCTCGCCCTCGAAGTAGAGGATCTTCTCGGTGCGGTCGCGGACCTGCACGACCGCGTGCAGCTCGTTGTTCTCGAGCACCCGTTCGTCCGGCTGCCCGGCTATGCGAAAGGTGAGTTCGCGCGCGCCAGGGACATCGAGGGTGATCGCGACCGGGGCGACCAGCGGCTGCCCGTCGCGCGGCAGCGTCACCTCTTCGGTGGTGACGATCGTCCCCATGTCCTCGACCACGACCGGGACCGTGCGGCCGGCGTAACCGGTCGCCTCGACCAGCACGTTGACGATCATCGAGGTTCCGGCGAGCGCCCGCCCGGGCACATCGGCCCGGCCGAGCTGCACGTCGGCTTCCATCTCCTCGTCGCCGAGTCCGACCGCGAACACGGGAACCGACGCCGCGCGCAGCGGCAGCAGGGCCTCGCCGATGGCTTCGTCGCTGTTGTCGCCGCCGTCCGACACCACGACGATTCCCGACAGCGGCACCCCCTGCAGCTCGTCCTGGGCGTAGGCGAGCGCGTCGCCGATCCGGGTCCGGCTGCCGCCGAAGCGGAGCGCATTCACGTCGTCCACGCGGGCGGGCCGGGACGAGAAGCGGAAGTAGCGGAGCGCGAAGCCCTCGTCCAGCCGGGCGATCAGGTCTCCTTCGGGGTCCAGCAGCCCGGCGGCCTTGTCGGCTCGGGAGCTTCCGTCGCGATCGTCGATGGTCATGCTGCGGGAGTCGTCGACGAGCACGGCGAGGAAGTTCCGCTGCGGCACCACCGAGGTCAGGATCAGCCCCGGCTGCATGACGATGAAGAAGAGGACCAGGAGCGCGGCCCCGCGGAGCAGGCCCAGCACCCAGCGGTCGGCCGCGCTGCTCTTGCCGCGGGCGCGGAGGTAGGTGAGGACCGCGGGGACGGCCAGCGCCGCCGCGACCAGCGCCACGGTCCCCAAAGGCCACGGGGACAGGAAGGAGAAGTCGCCCTCCTGGTAGAGCGTCGGCCGGTACTTGAACAGGAACTCGAAGAGTGCGTTCATGCCCGGCCCTCAGCGGCGTGCCGGGCTGCGGCGCCGGCCGGCGGGAGCCGGAGGGCCATCATACACACATACACAATACACATGATCGTCAGTGACTCATCGCGTAGACGATCATGTTCACGCCCATCTGGAAGGCGAAGGTGGAGTATTGGAGCGGGTAGTCGGGCTGTTCGGCCCACTCCCAGGCGTCGCCCAGGTCGGTGTTCCAGTTGATGATGACCATCAGCCGGCCGTCGTGGTCCTCGATTCCCTTGACGTAGGGCACGTACCCGTCGCGCTCGCTGGTCCGTCCGCTCCAGTAGTGCCTCCTGTAGGCGGGCACCTGCAGGATCTCGTCGATCTCGTAGAAGGTGTTGAAGACGGGGTGGTCGAGGTCCAGATCGATGATCGCGTGCTCCGGGAAGACCCGGCGCATGTTCCACTCGAAGACGGCCCACTCCCGGGTGCCCCAGAAGTCGTCGATGACCAGGAAGCCGCCGGCCTTCAGGTAGTCGCGCAGACCCGTGACCTCCTCTTCCGAAAGGCTCATGTAGCCGACCTCCAGGGCGTACAGGAAGGGGTAGCGGCGGATCGAGGGGTCGGTGAGCAGGACCGCGTTCTCGTAGTCGAAGGCGTCGAGGTTGGTGAGCCGCTTCAGGACGGTCACGAACTGCCGGTCGGCCTTGGGGTAGTCGATGGCCCAGGAGCCGCCGCGGCGCCCCCAGCCGCCTCCGCCGGACGAGTAGGCGGCGCGGGTGAAGTAGAACTCGTGCCACTCGTGGGGGGCTTGCTGGGGGGGTGGGACAGATTCGTCGGGAACGTCCGGGTGGCCGACGTGTCCGGCGGTGGCCAGAACGGCCACGGCGGCGGTCACCACGGACGACGGGCGAAGCTGGCGAATCATCGGTGTCATTGCCTCACTTGCGTGCAGCCTTGCCGGGCGCGCGGGTCCGGTACCCGATCCTCACGGCAAAGAGCCCCGCGAGTGTCAGCGCCGCCACGAGCGGCCAGAAGGTGTCAGCCCGGACCTTCCAGTAGAAGTGGAGGACGCCCAGCGAGGCCGAAAGATACACCAGCCGGTGCAGCTTGAGCCAACGCTTCCCCAGGCGCCGGATCCACCCCCTGGTGGAGGTCACGGCGAGGGGGATGAGCAGGACGAGTGCCGCGAAACCCGCCGTGATGTAGCGCCGGTCGCGCACGTCCTCGAGGATGTACCCGAGCGCGAAGAGCCGGTCGATGCCGGCGTAGGCGAGGAAGTGCACGCAGGCGTGGAAGAAGGCGAACAGGCCCAGCAGGCGCCGGACCTGGACGGCGCGGTTCCACCCCGTCAGGCGCCGAATCGGTGTTACGGCCAGCGTGGCCAGGAGAAAGACGAGCGTCCAGCGGCCCTCGACCAGGATGATCGTGTCGACGGGGAGCACGCCCAGGGTGCCGCGGAGGAATCCCACGGTCAGCCAGGCGATGGGAGCGAGGCCGGTCAGCCAGATGGCGGCCTTGAGGAGGAGGATGCGGCGCGTGGCGTTGGCGGGGCGGCGCCTCGGCGGTCGGCGTGGCACCCTCAGAAGTACTTCTTGAGGTCCATCCCC
The DNA here is from genome assembly GCA_964615515.1 of uncultured Gemmatimonadaceae bacterium. Lineage (GTDB taxonomy): Bacteria > Gemmatimonadota > Gemmatimonadetes > Longimicrobiales > Gaopeijiaceae > Bin94. Next base: position 567 of record CAZTOF010000603.1, on the reverse strand, counting down.
TCGTACAGGTGCGCGACCTCGTCCGCGTACCCGTTCAGGAACAGGGTATCGATGCGGCGGTGTCCGAACAGCTTGCTGCCGTCGATCCGCTTCTCGGTCGCCTGGCTCCAGCGCGGGTGGCGCACGTCGGGGTTCACATTCGAGTAGAACCCGTACTCGCGGGGACTCTGGGTGGCCCAGGTGGTGGGCGGCTCCTCGGCGGTGAAGGTCATGCGCACGATCGACTTGATGCTCTTGAACCCGTACTTCCAGGGCACGATGACCCGGAGAGGGGCCCCGTTCTGGTTGGGAAGGGTCTTTCCGTACAGCCCTGTGACCAGGAGCGACAGGGGGTGAAGGGCTTCGTCCATGCGGAGTCCCTCCCGGTAGGGCCAGCCGATCACGGGCCGCCAGCGCCGTTCCGGCATCTGCCGGGGGTCCCACAGCGTCTCGAAGGAGACGTACTTCGCGCCGGGGTCGGGCTCGGCGCGGTTGATCACGTCCGCGAGGGGGAAGCCCCGCCACGGGATCACCATCGACCAGGCCTCGACGCAACGGAAGCGGTAGACTCGGTCCTCGATGGTGGAC
>CAZTOF010000602.1:0-2372 GCA_964615515.1 uncultured Gemmatimonadaceae bacterium | reverse complement strand
GGTGGGGGTGGCGAGGAGGTAGATGCGCCGGGTGTCGAGGCGCGCGTGGATGGAGGCCGAGAGGCGGTGGCGGAGGCGCAGGACGGCGACGTAGTCGACGGCGCTCACGTCGCGCGCGGATTCGAGCCGCTTCCCCACGGTGGGGTCCAGGATGGCCATCCATCCGGGCAGGTCGCGTTCGAGGGACTCGAGGCGCTCGGGCGGCACCAGCTGTCCGGCCAGGTAGCGCTCGCCGGCTTCGTCCAGCTCCGGGGCTTCGACTTCCAGGACATGTGCGCCGGCCGCTTCCAGCTCGTTCAGGGCGCTGCGGACGACGCTGGTGATCCCAGGAGTGGCACCGGACCAGAGGTTGGAGCGGGGCACGCCGATGCGGAGCCCGCTGATGCCGTCGGCGGAGGTGTCGCGTGCGCCCGCGTCTTCGTCGCGGGACGGTGACCTGGTGGTGGCTCCTGGCGCCGCACCCGCCAGCCGATCGATCACCCCGAACGCGTAACGGGAATCCTCGACCGTGTGGGTCAGCAGCCCGACCGTGTCCAGGGTCGTGCTGAGGGGGACCACGCCGGTGGTCGGCCAGCGCCCGGTCGTGTGGCGGTGCCCCACCACGCCCGTCGCCGACGCCGGGATGCGGACCGATCCGCCGGTGTCGCTCCCCAGCGCGAGCATCGCCGACCCTTCCCACAGGCTTACACCCGCCCCCGCGGAGGACCCGCCCGGCGCCCGGTGCCGCGACGGGTCCCAGGGGTTCACCGGCGTACCCGTGTTGGGGTTGAATCCGACGCCGCCGAAGGCCAATTCGACCGTGTGGGTCTTGCCCACGATCACCGCGCCGAGTCGCCTGACCGCGCGGACGAGGAAGCCCTCGCGCTGCCAGCGGGCGGGGAGTTCCCGCCTGGTGCCGGCCCGGATGGGAAGACCCTCGACGCCGTAGAGATCCTTCACCGAAACCGTGATCCCGGCCAGCGGACCGGGGTCGTGGCCGTGCGCCACGGCGCTGTCGATCCTGCGCGCCTGGGCCAGCGCGCCCTCCGCGTCGAAGACGATGTATGCGTCGAGTTCGCTGGTTTCGTGGCGGCGGATCGCGTCTTCGACGAGGTTGCGGGCGGATTGTTCACCCCGTCTTACGCGGTCGGCGAGACTCCGGATGGTTTCTCGGTGCATGGGGTAGCCGGGATGCATGGGGTGAACGGGCCGCGTGCCTCCTCACATCGTTCGTCGAGCTATCCGATCCAACCCGACGTTACGTCAGGGTCAAGGGGGACTTGTATCTTGTTTGATTCTTGGACTTACGGGATTCGGTGGCCGGATTCCCGCTATTCTGTTCCCGCCAATTGGGGATCAGACGGGAACTCTGCGGCGGCTGTCGAGTGCTTGCCTCAGCTGTGCCTCGTCGGCGCGCTGGTAACACTGGAGCACCGTCTTGGCCGTCTTCCAGCCACCAAGCTCGCAGAGCACCTTGAGGGGTTGGTCCATGAGGTCGGAGGCGAACTTCCGCCTCAGCGAGTGCCAACCTCTACCGCGCTGGGGTTCCAGACCCGCTAGCTTCTCGGCTCGGTACCACCAGTAGCGAGCCATCGACCTGCCAGCGCACCTTGACCCATCCGTTGACGCGGGTAGCACCGGAGTGTTTCCTGCCCCCGGATTCCGCTTTTTTGCCCATTCCAAGGCGGCGAGGGCTTCGGCAGTGACCGGCGTGCAGTGCTCGTATCCGGTCTTCTCGTGCTCCGCACGCCACCGAACCACTCCGCCATCGAGGTCGATGTCAGACCACCTGAGTTGACGGATGGCTCCGATTCGGTGTCCCGTCTCGTGCGCGAGCACGAGCGCTACATGGAACCGCCAGTCGAACTGCCGGGACACGCCGAGTAGCGCGTGGTACTCTGCCTCGGACAACACCACCCGCGTGGGGTTCTTCTCCGTGGGCGTCCTGAGACCCCTAAAGGGATTCGACGCGAGCAGGAGGCTGCCCCGCTCGTCTCTCGACTTGGCGGCCCAGTTGAGCACGGCCATCAGGAACTTCAGGTCGTGCTCGATGGTCCGGTCCGACACCGGCCTTCCGCTCGGGCCAACCCGGCCCGCGCGACGTGCCCGTATGAAGCGGTCCCAGTCGCGCTGGGAAAGGGTCTCGGGTCTTCGGTCTCCCCCGAAGAACTGGAGGAACATCCTCGCCGCCGCCCGGTCGGACCGCTGGGAGGTCTCCGCCTTGGTGGGCGTCACCTCTTCACTGTAGATGTCAAGAAGCCGTCCCAGGGTAAGCGGCTCGCGCTCGGATTCGGCTTCGCCGTTAGGCTCCTGGACCGCCAAGCCAGCGGCAACCTCGTCCGCCTGCCTCTTGGCCCTCATCCAGTCGCGGTGTTTGAGCGACCTCGTGAGCC
>CAZTOF010000601.1:0-3248 GCA_964615515.1 uncultured Gemmatimonadaceae bacterium | reverse complement strand
TCCGAGGCGGTCGCGGCCGCCACCCCCCTTCCCGCCCGCATCCCACTCTGGTCCGTATTCGCGGCGATCGGCCTCGCCGGGCTCACCGGCATTCTCTTCGGCATGATGCCCGCACTCCGCGCCTCGAGGCTGCCGCCGGTGGACGCGCTGAGGTACGAGTGACCGAACCTCTGGACGTCCTGGCCGTGATGGCCCACCCCGACGACGCCGAGATCTTCTGCGGCGGCGCCCTGGTCAAGTCGGCGGACGCGGGTGAGCGGACCGGCGTCCTCGACCTGACGGCAGGCGAGGCGGCGTCGCGCGGGACCGTCCGGTCACGGGCCCGGGAGGCGGCGGCCGCGGCGGAGGTGCTGGGACTGGCGGTACGGCGCTGCGCCGGGTTGAGCGATACGGACCTGTGCAACGACCGGGAGTCGCGAATCGTGGTCGCCGGGATCGTCCGCGCGCTCCGGCCCAGGGTGATCGTGACGCACGGGTCCCGGGGGCGCCACCCCGACCACCGCACCGCCTCCGACCTCGCCCGGGACGCGGCCTTCCTGGCCGGCCTCCGCAACTTCCCGGCCGAGGGGGAGCCACATCGCCCCGACAAGGTGGTCCACGCGCTGGCCTTCGCCGAAGACGCGGTCAAGCCCACCTTCGTGGTGGACGTCAGCGACCAGATGGATCGCAAGATCCGGGCGCTGGCTGCCTACGGCACCCAGTTCGAGGGCAAGAGCGGGATCGGCGAGGTGTTCCCGGGTGGAGATCGTCCCGTGCTGGATCAGATCCGCCATGCGCACGCGGCCTGGGGATCGCTGATTCGGCGCGCCTACGCCGAGCCGTACTGGACGAACGAGGCGACGATGGTGGAGACGCTGGGGGGCTTGACGGTCTCGACGTTCTGATCTTGTTCGGCTGCAACCCGGATGAGCGGTGGTCGGCGGACCCCATCGGGGAGCCCGCCGACCTTGGGGAGGAACCGGCGACACTGGCCTGTGAAGGGGGTCCCGGCGTCCGCGTGCCGTCCCCTCCAACGGGCTTGGTGCCAATGGCGGGAATTGTCCTACAGCTGACCTTCCAGGGTGCAGCAGAGGCCCTCGGACAAGCAGACGAAGAGGCAGGTCTTGAATTGACCGACCTGGATCACCCTTTGGTACCAGGGAACCGCCTGCGCGGCAACCGGAGCCGGGGTGTCGGCCAACGGACCTGCAAAGGAGAGCACTGCCGCAATCGCCAAGACCTTGACCGCGGTGCCGGTACGATACCTGATTGCTTGCATCCAATTGAGTGTATTCATGACTTGTGTTCCTTTCATGTTTGCATTATATGTGACACAAATTGTGACTACATCTTGCCGACTCCCTCCCCATTCTGCTCGACTCCCTGCTCGGCGAGCCCCGTGACGAATTCCGCCAGGTTCAGTCGGCCCGGGACGGACCGCCACATTTCCACCGAGTCCGTTGCGACCGCCGCTTCCACCACCGAGTTGCGGTTCATGACGTAGAAGACCGGGAGCGGTGCGGCACCGAATTCCTGCCTGTGCTGCTCGCGGCTGTGCAGATCGACCCTTGCCGAGATCCTCTGAGAGGCCAGGAATCCTGTGACAATCCGGCGGTCGCCGTCACGTCCGTCGCCGATGGCCACCGCGACGGTCTCCAACCCCGCACCGAGACTGCGTTGCAGCCCCCTCAGAACCCTCGCGGGATCACCCAACCTGCATCCCAGGCACTGTTCCACCGCGAAGACCCACACGAGTGACGGCCGGTCTGCGGCCAGCCGGACCGCGGTGAAGGGCTCGCCGACCCCCGGAGCCACCCACGGTTCGGGCGAACTGCCCCGATCACCCGGGGAACATCCCACCGGTATCCCCGCCCATCCGATCATCGCAACTAGGCACACCACACCCGGCCTCACGCTACGGCCCCCTTTCCGCCCGATCATTGCTGTCAGCCAAACCGCGCCCGACGACCTCACGCTACCGTCCCCCCTTCCATCCAGCTACGATCCAGTGGTTGGGCAGCAACGAGGCAGGGTCGTCGAAGTAGAAGAGACCGTCCTCGACCAGGAACAGCCGGGGCATTCCGGCGGCCTTCCAGACCGGAGCGCCCCGCCGGTCCACGATGGTGAGATCCCAGACCGCCTCCGAACCCCGCGACTGCATGGACTGGATGGCCAGGTATTCACTGCCGGCGAGGAACACGCCGTTGACCTGCGTCAGCGAGTCGGCAGCGGCCTGAACGGCCCGGGGATCGGTGACGGCACCCGCGGCGGCGCCGGGCAGAGCCCCCATCGGCCTCGGCAGCGACAGTGGGGTCCCGGCGAGTCGTTCACCGTGCCGGTCGAACTTGTACAGCGTGTCCGACAGGGCCCACACGGCCCAGATCGTGTCGCCCTCCAGGATCGCCGCGACGGAGGTGTAGGAAGCGGCGTAGGCGCGTGATTCCTCCGGTACCCTCATGGGGAGAAAGCTGTGCTCGATCTCGTCGGTCTTCCGATTCCAGATGTGCAGCAGGCGGGGCGGCGTCCCGGACATGAGCTGTCCCGACAGCAGGTAGCGACCTTCCCCCATGTCCTCGGCACCCAGCACCAGCGGCAGCGGAGACGCCACCACCTCGGGCTCCCCTTCACCGCCCGGCGGGAAGAACGTGATGCGCGAGAGCATCATGTCGGCGACCACCACGCCGCCGTTCAGGGTCCGGCGGGCCGCGATCGGCACGGTGAACTCCCCGGGACCCTCGCCCCGGCGCCCGAGGACTCGCCGGAGACGCCCATCGGTGTCGTAGACGTTGACCTGGCCTTCCCGGGGCTCGGCGAGCAGGAACCGGCCCGGGCCGCCGGACGAGACCATCGGCAGCACGGTGATGGCCTCGTCGTTCTCTTCCAGGACCAGCTTTCGGACAACTTCGAACCCGCTGGAAAAGGCGTCCTGGTCGACGAGCTGCAGTTCACTCCCACGACCGGGATCCGCCGAATCGGCGGGGGACTGGGCCGGCGCGCGCGGTTCGTCCGCCTCCGCGTTGCATGCGGGCAGGGTGACGCACATGAGGAGAACGAAAACGCGGCCAGGGGTTTCGAAGTCTTTGCGCCTGCCGGGGACGCCGTATCTGGTGTCGGTTCTCTGGTGTTTCCGTCGGGTCTCGGTGGTCTGCATGCGTGGGCTGCTTCCGTGCAAGGGGGCGGCATTCGTGGTCGTGGGTGTGCGTGGGCGGTCAGCAGGCCGCGGCCGCACGCCCATGAAGGATGGGCCGCGAGAAGGGGAGGATACATGG
>CAZTOF010000600.1:0-1894 GCA_964615515.1 uncultured Gemmatimonadaceae bacterium | reverse complement strand
GGCCGAGAAGGCCAAGTGCGAGCTGTCGACCGCGGGGCAGACCGAAGTGGCCCTGCCCTTCATCACGGCGGACGCCTCCGGTCCCAAGCACCTGAACCGCACCATGACGCGGGCCCAGCTCGAGCAGCTCGTGGACCCGCTGGTCCAGCGAGTGGTGGCGCCCTGCCGTCAGGCGATATCCGACGCGGGCCTCTCGGCTTCGGATATCGACGAGGTGGTGCTCGTGGGCGGCTCGACGCGCATGCCCAAGGTACAGGAGATCGTTAAGGAACTCTTCGGCAAGGAGCCCAACCGCGGCGTGAACCCGGATGAAGTCGTGGCCATCGGCGCGGCCATCCAGGGCGCGGTGCTTTCGGGCGACGTGAAGGACGTGCTTCTGCTCGACGTCACGCCGCTGTCGCTGGGTATCGAGACCCTGGGCGGCGTCTTCACGCGGCTCATCGACCGGAACACGACAATCCCCACGAAGAAGAGCCAGGTCTTCTCCACGGCGGCGGACAACCAGCCGTCGGTGGAGGTGCACGTCCTCCAGGGCGAGCGCGACATGGCCCTCTACAACCGGACGCTGGGCAAGTTCCACCTGGACGGCATCCCGCCGGCGCCCCGGGGCATGCCCCAGATCGAGGTGACCTTCGACATCGACGCGAACGGCATCCTACACGTCTCGGCCAAGGACATGGGCACGGGCAAGGAGCAGCAGATCCGCATCGAGGCGTCCAGCGGCCTGTCGGAATCCGAGATCGACAAGATGGTGAAGGACGCCGAGGCCCATGCCGACGAGGACTCGAAGAAGAAGGAAGAGGTGGAAGCCCGCAACCAGGCCGACCAACTCGTGTACTCGACGGAGAAGTCGCTGGAAGAGCACGGCGACAAGCTCTCCGCCGAGGACCGCGGCACCATCGATTCGGCCCTGGCCGAGTTGAAGACGGCCCTGGAGGGCAGCGACCCGGCGGCCATCAAGGCAGCTACCGAGAAGCTGACCCAGGCTTCCCAGAAGCTCGCGGAAGTACTCTACCAGCAGGCCCAGGCCGAGCAGGCCGCCGCCCAGGCGGCTCAGGCGGGCGCGGCCGGTCCCGAGGGTCCGCAGGACGGTCCGCAGGGGCCTCCGCCGGGCGCCCAGCCGGGCGACGATCCGCAAGCGCAGAAGAAGAAGAAAGACGGCGCCATCGACGCGGATTACGAGGTGGTGAACTGAGGGGAGGGAGGGCGCGGCAGGCGGCCATAGACGAATGGAGCAGAGCCGCTGGTATCTGCGTCGTTTTCTGAAAACAGAAACGCGGGGCTCGAAGTGAGTCCCGCGTTTTTCATTAGTGTCCGATCAAATGGTGCGCATTAAATAATGATGTGCACGAATGCCGGCGGCTCGTTCGGCGGCACACCCGGCAGCTCGTTCGGCGGCACACTGCCGCACACCCGACGACACACTCGGCGGCACGCTACCGCATCAGCGTGCCTCAACCTCGACGGTCAATCACTCCCTGAAACGATACGAGACCCCCAGATTCGCATATCTCCACAGATCAGTGCTCAAGCCGAGCGTCGCGATCAAGGCCAGTCTCGGGGTGACGGAGTATCCGGCGCCTATTGCCAGCACTGGATGGATCGTTAAAGTCTGGTCACTATCGTCGAAGGGGTCCAGGTCGCCCCGCTTGATCTCCAGGCCAAAATGTCCTTCGGTGTAAAATAGCCGGTCCTGATCGTAATACAGTCTGGCGCCCGCAGTGATCGGAATGCCCTGGTACACCGAATCGACGAACCTCACGGATATACCTCGTTCAACCTCGCCCGACTTGGTGCCGTAATGATTGAAGCCGACCTTGCCGATGATATTGAACATGCTCGAAGGCCGGACCGGATGGACAACCGTCACAAGTCCTCCGACCCCCTGTCCGTC
>CAZTOF010000599.1:0-1533 GCA_964615515.1 uncultured Gemmatimonadaceae bacterium | reverse complement strand
CCAGGGCTCGGTAGCCCGGCGCCGCCGTGCCCCGCCCCGTCCACGCCCCGCCGTTGAACAGCGCAATGTTCTCCAGCCCGGTGAAGCGCGGCACGAGCGAGAAGTGCTGGTGCACCATGGCGACGCCCAGCGCGCGGGCCTCGCGGGCGCTTCGGAGCGCGACGGGACGGCCGCCGATCTCGACGCCGCCGGCGTCCGGGGCCAGGAGACCGGCCAGGATCCGGGCCAGCGTGGTCTTCCCGGCCCCGTTCTCGCCCAGCAGGCCGTGGATCTCACCGGGTGCCAGCTCGAAGTCGACCTCGCTGAGCGCGGTCACCGCCCCGAACCGCCGGGTGACTCCCCGAAGCCGCGCCGCCGCGGTCACGGGTGGTCAGCTCCGCTCCCGGCGGGCCGGGCGACCGCTGCCGACATGCCGGTCAGGGGGAAGGCGGATCGTCGTCCTCGGGCTCCAGGTATTCGATGCGCGGCACCTCCAGCTCGCCGGCGATGATCGCCTGCCGCGCCTCGTCGATGCGGGCCAGCGCCTTGGGCGGGATCACGCCTTCCTGCGCCGGGTTGGGGACGAACTCCACCGCGCCGACGCGCAACCCCGCGTACTCGGCCACGCCGCCCAGGGTCCCGTCCCGCCAGGCTATTGCCGTCCTGAGGAACATGGCCGGGATGTTGATCACCGCGCTGCCCACGATCACGTCGGGGGCCACGTCGTTCTGGTCGCGGTTCATGCCGAAGGCCCACGCCTCGCTTCCTCCCTCGCGGGCTTCGCGCACCGCCTGGAAGAAGCCGAAGCTGGCGGCGTCCAGGTTGTGAATCAGCACGTCGGCGCCCTGGCGCAGCTGGGCGGCCGCGGCCTCCTTGGCGGCCGACGGGTCGTACCAGTCGCCGGTGAAGGTCTCCAGCACGGTCGCGTCGGCGCGCTCCGCCTTCACCCCGGCCTCGAAGGCCACGAAGGTGCCCTTCGCCGTCGGGATCTCGACGCCCCCGACCATGCCGACGACCCCGGCCGCGGTGACGGCCCCCGCGGCCATCCCGGCCAGGTAGGACGCCTCGTTGAGGTGGAAGAGCAGCGGCACCACATTGGCCGACGACCGCGACCCCCCGGAGACCACGAAGGTGACGTCCGGGTACTCTTCACCAGCCCGGCTGGCCGCGTCCTGGTACTCGAAGCCGTGGCCGAAGATGAGGCCGTAGCCGTCTTCGGCGTACGAGATGAAGGCCTCGTCGAACTCGGCGGGGGTGCGGGTCTGCTGGTGGGAGATCCCGAAGCCGAGGGAGTCGCCGATGAGCTGCAGGCCCTCGTAGGCGCCGGCGTGCCAGCCCGCGTCGCTGACGGGGCCGGAGGTGAGGAGGGCGACCTTGGTGGTAGTGGTGGCCGTGGCGTCGTCGTGCTTGCGGTCGACGTTGCACGCGAGGGCGGCGAGGAGGACCGGCAGCGCGCGGACGGGTCCGCGCGGGAAGCGGTGGTTCCGTGCGCGGGGTGCTGGGGCGGCGGTCTTGGGGAGGTGGCGGTTCATGGTGCGTGGTCCTGATGGGGGA
>CAZTOF010000598.1:0-6676 GCA_964615515.1 uncultured Gemmatimonadaceae bacterium | reverse complement strand
GCCATGAAGTCCGACACCAGGATCACCACCGCCCGCCGCCGCGTGACCTTCGCCAGGTACTCCAGCGCCCCCGCGATGTCCGTCCCCTTCCCCTCGGCCGGGTGGTACAGAAGCTCGCGCAGCACACGGAGCGCATGACGCCGGCCCTTTCGCGGCGGCACGAACTTCTCGATCCGGTCCGAGAACAGGATCAGCCCGACCTTGTCGTTGTTCTTGATCGCGCTGAAGGCGAGGACCCCGCAGAGCTCCGCGGCGAGCTCCGACTTCATGCGCCCGCGGGTGCCGAAGTCGGCAGAGCCGCTCACGTCCACCACGAGCATCAGCGTCAGCTCGCGCTCCTCCTCGAAGATCTTCACGTGGGGCGAACCGGTGCGCGCAGTGACGTTCCAGTCGATGCCGCGGATGTCGTCCCCGTACTGGTACTCGCGCACCTCGGCGAAGCTCATCCCCCGCCCCTTGAAGACGGAGTTGTACTCGCCCGAGAACACTTCGTTCACGAGTCCGCGCGTCGTGATCTCGATCCAGCGGACCTGCCTGAGGATCTCGCGGGGGATCATCGCGGGCTCTACGGGACCTCGATCGTGTCAAGCACCCGGGTCACCACGTCCTCGGTGGTCATCTCCTCCGCCTCGGCCTCGTAGGTGAGGATGACCCGGTGCCTGAGCACGTCCATCGCCACCGAGCGCACGTCCTCGGGCGTCACGTAGCCGCGGTGGCGCAGGAAGGCGTGGGCGCGTGCGGTCCTGGCCAGACAGATCGTCGCGCGCGGCGACCCCCCGAAGGCGATCAGCGGCTCCAGCTCCTCCAGGCCGCACTCTCCGGGCTCGCGCGTGGCGAAGACCAGGTCGACGATGTAGCGCTCGACCTTGCCGTCCATGTAGATCGTCTCGGCGGCCTTGCGAGCGGTCACGATCTCCTCCGGCGTCACGACCGGCTCGGCCCTGGGCTCGGGACCGGTGCTCATCCGCCGCATGATCTCCAGCTCCTCGTCACGGTCCGGATATCCAACCGACAGCTTGAGCATGAAGCGGTCAACCTGCGCTTCCGGGAGCGGATAGGTGCCCTCCTGCTCGATCGGGTTCTGCGTGGCCAGCACCAGGAAGGGCGACGGCAGCGGGAAGGTGTTGTCGCCGATCGTGACCGTGCGTTCCTGCATGGCCTCGAGCAGCGCCGACTGCACCTTGGCCGGAGACCGGTTGATCTCGTCGGCGAGGATCACATTCGCGAAGATCGGCCCCTTGCGGGTCTCGAACTCGGTCTTGCGGGGATCGTAGATGAGTGTGCCGACCAGGTCCGCCGGGAGCAGGTCCGGGGTGAACTGGATGCGCTGGAACGAGGTCCGGATCGCGTCGGCCAGGGTCCGCACGGTGAGCGTCTTGGCGAGCCCCGGGACCCCTTCCATGAGGACGTGCCCGTCGGAGAGGAGCCCGATCAGGAGCCGCTCGACCATGCTCTTCTGGCCCACGATCACCCGGCCCACCTCGTCGAGGAGACGGTCCACGAAGCCGCTCGTCTCGCGGATCCTCGCCTGTATGACTTCGATGTCTCGGTTCATGCCTGTCTTGTGTCTTGTGGATTGTGGCCTGGTGTTTTCTTCCCGGACCATTTTAATCGATGAGGCATCCTGCGGAACGGTTGCCGCCCCCTCGTGACCCCTGCGCCGGTGTCGGCGTTGACAGCCTTCGGCGCCGGTACCCGACAGGACCAACGAGCCCCACGCGACAGTTGCCGGCGGCCGTTGGCCGTGTATCTTGCGGACCTCCAATTCCCATTGAGCCCGGAGGTCCGAAGATGTGTCTCCCCACCTCGCACCACGCGACGAGAGGCCGCGGCCCCGCTGGCCGAAAGGCTGTCCGCTCCATGATGAGCGCCGTGCCGACGCTGGCGTTGACAGCCTGCGGGTCCGACACGGAACCCGCCGTGGACAGGGTGGTCGAAGACAGCGCCGGGGTGAGGATCGTGACCCTCTCCGCCACACCGGACATGGCAGCCCCCTTCGCCCTCGCGCCGGAACCCCTGTACCGCCACGGCGCCGGCGCGGGAGACTACATGTTCTCGTCCGTCTGGCGCGGCATCCTGCTCGGCGACGGGAGCGCGGCGATCTTCGATGCCAGGAATTCCGAGCTCGTGCTCCTGAACCCCGACGGCACGTTCCACTCGGTACTCGCTCCCGCGGGCGAAGGTCCCCGCGAAGTGAAGGCGGTGACATCGATGTTCGCGGTGGGACAGGACAGCATTCTCGTCGAGGACTTCCTCAACGCTCGGTTCACCCTCTTCGTGAAGGGTTCCGTCGCCCGCACCGTCAGCACCCGGGGACCGATCAACGATGGTCTGCGGTCTCGCGGAATGGACGCTTCCGGAGGGATGCTGATGTCCTCCGGGTCGTACATGCGCGGCTTCCCGGAGGAGTGGCTTCCCGGCCACATGGTCCGGTTCGACCTCGACACCGGGGTCGCCGACACCGTGGCCAAGTACGACTACGTGCCGTTCCACCCACCGGAAGGCACGCCGGAGAACCCGTTCAAGCACTTCGGGATCGCAGGCGCGGCGGGCGGCGAGTTCCTGTACGGGCGTACCGACACGCCGGAGCTGATCTGGCGCCGGCCGGACGGGTCGGTCCGGCAGATCGTCCGCTGGGAACCCGACCCCGTGTACCCGACCGCAGAGCACTGGGACATCTTCGCGGCCGAACTGCGTGAGACCGCGCCCCGGCACAATCCCCACGCACAGACCGAAGAGGCCATAGAGGAACTGGTCACGAGCATGCTGGGAAGGTATGAGCTCGAGCCCGACGTGCCGCTGCCCCTCTTCACGACTCCGCGCGGGGACGACGAGGGCCGGATCTGGCTCGGCGATTTCGTCGTGGCCTACGCGCGGGCGATCACGTCTTCGTATAGGATTCTCTCCGCGGAAGGGCAGTGGCTGGGGCGGGTGGATTTGCCGGAGGGGCTGCGCGTCCTCGACATCGCGGGGGAACGGGTGCTCGGCGTGATGAAGGACGAGATGGAGGTGGAGAGCGCGGTGGTGTATGAGTTGGTCCCGCGTTGACGATATATCGCTACTTTTGGCGAATGGGCCAGTCATTGGTATTCTTGTTTCCTCGGAACCCCCGCCAACCCGAGGAGGCTACCCATGAGACGTTTCGCAATCTTCGCAGCCGCCCTGCTCTTCCTTGTGCCCGGCAGACCTGCGCAGAGTCAGGTCAAGCTGTCCGTAACGGGCGGCGCCAACCTCTCCACGCTGGACTTCGACCGTCCGTGGACCTGGCACGGAAGGGCACTCGGCCTGGCCTTCGGATTCCCCGTTTCCGACGAGTGGAGCATTCAGCTGGCGGGCCGCCGGTCAGGCAAGGGCTACTGGGAGGAATACGGCAACGATGGGTGTGAGCGGATGGGGCGGATGCCCTGCGGCAGCGGTGGCGGCGTTGCGCTCACCTACTTCGAGTTCATGGTCTTGTCCGACAGACGGATCGAGCTGGAGGACCGCGTCCGCCTGCATCTCCTGTTGGGGCCCTTCGGGGGGCATCAGGGTGGTCGGGAACATACGAAGACCCTCGATTTCGGCGTGGTCGGCGGCGCCCAGCTCGAGATGGGGCTGCACGGCAACTGGGGCTTGCAGGCCGGCGCGTTGTACACCCATGGGTTCGTGAACACCGGACCCATATTCGAGCACGACGGGTACGTCGACACCCGTGGGGCGAATCAGAAGACCCGGACCCTGACTCTGCGCGGCGGCCTCTCCTACTCGATCGGCTGAGGCCGAATCCCAGCGTGCCGCGGTCGTAACGAGACGCGGAGACCGCCCGCCCCCTCTCCTGTGCGCGCACCTCCATCCCCAGTTGGATTCATGCGTTATCCTTGCAAATCGCAGGTATACCTGTAATTTTGCAAGGATGATTCCACGAAGAGCCCTCAATGACGTTCGCCGGGCGCTGTCCCGCCAGGCAGCCACGGCGCTGCTCGGTCCGAGACAGGTGGGCAAGACGACGCTCGCCCGGGAGATCGCCCGCACCACGGATTCGCTCTACCTGGATCTTCAGTCCAGGGCCGACCGGGCCCGGCTTGCGGAACCGCGGCTCTTCCTTCGCCCGTACGAGGACCGGCTCGTGATCCTCGACGAGATTCACCGGGTTCCCGAACTGTTCCCCGAACTCCGCGGACTGATCGACGAGGGGCGGCGGCGCGGCAGGCGAACCGGGCGCTTTCTGGTCCTCGGATCGGCCTCCGTGGATCTCCTGAAGCAGGCGGGCGAGAGCCTGGCCGGTCGCATCGAGTTCGTCTCCCTGCGTCCGTTCGACGTGCTCGAGGTCTCCCCCGACAACGAGGCAATCACATCGCTGTGGGTCCGCGGCGGCTTCCCGGACAGCTTTCTGGCCGGGAGCGACGAGGACAGCCTTGCCTTTCGCCAGAACTTCGTCCGCACCTACCTAGAGCGGGACCTGGCGGAGTTCATCCAGGTGCGCCTCCCCTCGGAGACCCTCGCGCGCCTCTGGACGATGCTGGCACACGAGCAGGGGGGACTGCTGACGATCGCCAAGCTGGCCAGAAACCTGTCGATCAGCGCTCCGGCAGTGACGCGATACGTCGAGGTGCTGACGGGCCTGCTCCTGGTCCGTCGGCTTCCTCCCTTCGTAGCCAACGTTCGAAAGCGACTCGTGAAATCGCCCAGGGTCTACATCCGCGACAGCGGACTCCTGCACGCGCTGCTCGATGTTGGGAGCTTCCACGCATTGGCCGGTCATTCCGTCGTCGGCGCGAGCTGGGAAGGATTCGTGATCGAGAACCTGCTGGCCGTTGCGCATCCGCGAACCCGGGCCAGCTTCTATCGGACTGCGGCCGGAGCAGAAATCGACCTCGTTCTCGAGATACCCGGGTTCCGCAGACCGTTGGCCGTCGAGATCAAGCGCAGCCTCTCCCCGAGCCTCGGCAAGGGGTTCCGCAGCGCACTCGCGGATCTGGCGCCGAAACGCTCGTTCGTGGTCTACGCCGGGAACGAACGCTACCCGGTTGCGGAATCGACCGAGGTGATCGGGTTGCGCGAGATGGCGACAGTGCTGGCAAGCCCCCGGGCCATGAAGTCGTAGCCGGGGCCGGGGGTCGTCCCTACCGCGAGCCCGCTTTCGTCACCGTGGCGGCGGCCGGCAAATGTCCCTCTCGTCGTCCTTCTTCCTCTTCTTCGCGCGCTCGACGCCGACCCACATGAACAGCGTCGTGTCCCGGGGCTCGCTCCACTCGACCTCGACTTCGAGCTGCGCCTGGAATCCGGCCTTATAGTCGAACTTGGACGGCGTCCCCGGTTCCAGCTCCGCCTCCAGTTCCTGGCCGCCCACGGTGTCGGTGGCCCGAATGGTCCACGAACCGGAGTGCCGCCTCCACACATGCAGACACCCGTTGATGGACAGCCCCGCAAGCGGCAGCACGGGACTGCGCAGCGATGCCCGTCCCTTCTTGACCGGCAGGTTGATCCAGCTCCCCCCGTCGCCGACCGCCTTCAGAAGCTGGAGGATCTGGCCCTCGACCGGAACGGGAGAACAACAGACGGCCAGCGCGACGAGTCCGTGGATCCAGCCCGGATGCATCGCCGGTCGAACACCGGGGGGATGCTTCCCACCGGCTCCCGCCTCCGTGACGGGCGCGTGCCGTCTTCGTGTCGATTCGCCACCATGTCGTACGGGCACCACCTGCACCTCCCGCATCGGATGAAACCTTGCCGGGAATCAAGGTAGCGTAAGGCGAGGGATGACCGGAAGAGCCGCATGCGGATCGTTCCGGGGCTGTTTCAGCCTCCTCCCTTGGCGGGCGGCAGGTCCAGCGAGCCGCGAATGTCGGAATACCGGATCCTGGACCGGCGGGTGTCGGTGACCACCAGGTCGCCGTTCACGTCGTTGACGGAAACGCTGCCCGAGCCCCCGCCGTTGATACGAACGGTCCCGCCAACGCCTGTGACCTCGATGCCCCCCGAGCCGTCGGCGATCACCACGTCGCCGCCTACACCTCGAACCTTGAGCGACCCCGATCCATCTTCCACCGAGACACCACCCGTCACGTCCTGGATCGTGACGCTCCCCGAGCCGTCTTCGACCACGACACTCCCGCTCACGTCCTCGATCGTGAGACTGCCCGAGCCGTCCTCGATGACCACCGATCCCACACTGCGCAGGTGCACGCTCCCGGACCCGTCATGCATGTCCACGTTGCCGACACCCGTGATCTCGACGCTGCCCGAGCTGTCGTCCACGCGCAGTTCGGTCCCGGCGGGCACGTTCACGACCAGGTCGATGCGCGCATAGCGGTTCCGGCCGAACCAGCCACCACCCCCGTTGCGCGGGTATTCGGTGTCGAGCCTGTCTCCCTCCAGAGACACTTCCAGAGCCTCCAACCGGTCCCCGTCCGAGGCGCAGAGCGTGGCCGCGACGCGGATCTCGCCGACCCGGTCCCCGCCTCTGATCACCAGCTTCCCCGCCCCGGCCTCCACCGCCAGGCTCGCGACGGCGGGACCGCTCAGTTCGATCTCTTCGCGGTGCTTGCAATTCTCCTGGGCCGCCAGGCCCGCGGGCGCCGACACTGCCGCCCCGATGACCGCTGCCGCGGTACATGTCGTCCGCTTCGTCATATCGTTCTTCCTCTCTTTCGAGGGTCTGGATGGCCGAACCTGACGCTCACGGACGGGGTGGGAT
>CAZTOF010000597.1:0-3885 GCA_964615515.1 uncultured Gemmatimonadaceae bacterium | reverse complement strand
AATCTCCCTAGCGGGCCGCCGATCGGAATGAGTCCGCCGCGCCTGTCCACGACCCTCCGTCCGGAAAGATCGAACAGGGGATCGATCCTGTCGATGAACTTCCGGATGTCGGCCCGGCGTCGGCGTAACCCAGGTCGGGCTCGCCGTCCACCGCGACCGCCGGGCCGACATCCGGAAGTTCATCGACAGGATCGATCCCCTGTTCGATCTTTCCGGACGGAGGGTCGTGGACAGGCGCGGCGGACTCATTCCGATCGGCGGCCCGCTAGGGAGATTCCACGACGACCGGGTCCTGCTCATCGGAGATGCGGCCGGGATGGTGTCGCCCCTCACCGCCGGCGGCATCCACAATGCGTACCGGTACGGCCGGCTTGCGGCGGACGCGATCGCGGAACACCTGGCCGGCGGGCCGCACCCGGGCCCCGTCATTCGACGCGCATATCCGAACCTCGCCCTCAAGCGCGCCGCGCGCTGGTGTTTCGACCACCTCCCCGTGGCGCGGGCGCTGGAGGCCGGACTCCTGACGCGGGGCCTGTTCCGGGGACTGGCCGAGGCCGTGTTCTTCAGCCGCGCCCGTTAGCCCGCGAACCCTCCGAGGCGTAGGCTGACCGGGACGGAGCGTGCTTTGGAGTGCGGGATGGCGCGCAGCATGGAGTCCGGATGAGAGATACCTCGAAGCTGTTCCTGAAGACCGCGCTCTTCTCCGCCCTGGCCCCCGGGACCGTTGCCGTCGTCCTGCCTCTCCTCATCGTCCGCGGCCACTCCTATCTGCCCAGACGCGCGGCCGCACTCATCGCGCGTCAGAAGGCGCAGCACCGCCATCCGGGCCGCGAGCCCGGAGCCGGAGGCGCTCTCGGATCGCGAGCTGACGGCGATTCGAGTTGTGCGCGGGGGGGTTCTCCGCCGCGGCGGAGGAGGGGGAGATGTGCCTCAGCTCCAAGACCGTCGAGGGCTACATTGCCCGGGCGAAGTCGAAGTTCGGCCTCAAGAACCGGTGCGACATCGTGCGCTTCGCCCTCGAAGGCGGGCTCCTTCTGACCGAGGGCGAGCACTAGGCCGTTTCGGCCGCCCGCCGACCTTCTGACCGTTCACCGTTGGCGGTCGCCCGCCAATCCTTCCCGACCCTCGATGCAGCCCGACCCGCTCGGATTGGCCGTCGTAGGACCCTCGCGAGGATCTCCCGCTCGGGGGGGTCCACGGTAGGGAATCCCCCGGTACGGAGGGGAAAACCCCGTCACGAATTGCCGGGGTTTTTCCGCTATTGAGGGCCGGCGCGCGTTGCCAGACTTCAACCGGAGGAGAGGGGAACACGCCGGTTTCGCCGTCGGGGCGTGTGACTCGGAGGTTCACCTGGCACCCCAGGAGGACAGCATGAAACGCTCGATCATTGCAGCCGCGGGGCTTCTGGCGCTGGCCGGCTGCTCCGACATCGAAGGACCGGACGTCGAACGTGCGCCCGGTGTGCCCGTCGAGGTTCCGTAACCTGATGGAGCCTCGAACCCCTTGAATGAATCTCTCAAGAACCGTCGCGGAAAAAAGGAGACCCATCATGGGTGCCCTACGAAGCATTTCCACTTGGGCAGCGATACCTGTCATCGTGTCCGCGCTTGGGTGTTCCGATTCGGAAATCCGTCAACCGGGTGAAATCCTAGGCCCAGTTCCCGCGACAACCCCCATCGGCCCCGGCGACTTGCACGCCGACTCGTCCACCACCGTGGACACAGCCTACGTGGCACCGGGACACGTGGACGAACTCGTGGGCGCGGTGGTGAACGATGACGGTTCGATCACGAAGGGAGGCATCGACATCGGCAACCTCGCCGCGCCGGGTCCGATCGGCCCGACGGGCACGACGGGCGTTCCCGGAACCGGCAGCGGGAGCGGCGGTCCGGGGAGCGGGTCCGGTGGAGGTGCGGTTCCCGACAAGGGAGCGCCCATATTCAACCCCGCCGGACCGCAGTCCGAGCTGTGGTGCATGGTCCGCATCGTCTACGGCCTCGATACCGGCCGGATCTACAGCGCCACGATCCTCTTCTGCTGGGATGATGGTACGGGTGGTGGAAGCGGGGGCGGTGGTGGAAGCCCAACGCCCAACGCACAGGAGGTTACCTTCACCCTCTCATGTCCTCCTATGGTCACACGAGGAGACACCGGCAAATGTTCGGTGACGGTTGAGGATGAGGACGGGGGGTTGGTTGACACCGGCGCATTCACCTTCTCGTGGTCCTCAAGCACCGGGGCGACCGCTTCGGGCACCGGGATGGACACCTGGGATGGGACGGCCACCGAAGACGCCACCGTGACGGTGACCGTCGGAGGCAAGAGCGACTCGGCGGCGATCAGCGTCCGAGCCCGCAACTCCTACGGGGCGTCCTCGAGATTCCACGCCTCCATCGCCTACACCACTGCGCTCGCCATCAGCGTCTACGGCGACCACCGCATCGACCCCGGCACTCCGTCGGCGGGATCGCCCATCGCCGGAGATGGCCCTTGGGAGGGCCGCTGGATGTCCGGGAGCGCCCCAACGGTCGGCAACCGGATCCGCATCCAGAGGAACTACACGACCAGCGGGCCGGATCACCCCGCCGCCTCCTCGGTGTGCTCACAGGTGGCGTATCTTGCCAGCTACTACGACGTCAACTCGACATCGTGCGGATCGTGGCTCAATGCGCTGGCGTGGCGCCAGAAAGTCATCACCCACGAGCGCGACCACGAGAACGAATACAACAGATGCCTCCGGGACTCCGGCATCTTCGACCGGATGGAGGAGGTCATCGGCAGCACGAGCGGTGTGGTGTCGAACGAAGTCTGGCGCGTATGGGACGGGTTCTATCAGGGCACCCTCGTGGGTAAACTCCAAGGCCGCACCTACGCACGGGCCATCTCCTCAGGGACGGCGACGTTCTGGCACGTCCGCGCTACGGGGTGGACCAACCAGAGCAACAACGTCGCCCAACACGGCGTCCGGTCTAGCTGCTGACCTCAGACTTCAGCCGAAAGGAGGAAGAAGATGAAGACGATCAGGATGGCAGGACTCGCGGCGGCGCTGTTCGCCGCCCCACACCTGGCGGCCGCGCCCGCCTCTGGTCAGGACCGGGAGCACGACGCGCCGCCGATGTCCGGGATGGTCCTGGACGCCGACGAGTGGCGGATTCCCACGCCGGAGACGGCCCTCCGGGCGCTCCTGGACGAGGAGGGCCGCTCACCCAACGCCCCGGCCATCGCCGTGCTCCGGCAACGCTTCGAGGACCGAAGCGCCTCCGAGCTGGAGGCCTTCGCCAGCCGGCTCGCCCGGATCATCGTCGAGGGCGGCGAAGCGGAGGCCAACCGCGCGGTCCTCGCGCTCCTGATCGCCGCTGGCGGCGACGACGCGGGAGCGGGCACACCATACGCCGGATCCGCCAAGGCCTTCGCGACGGTCTACGAGTCCCATCTGGACAAGACCTCAGTCGAAGCGTGGCAGGCGCTCGCCTACGTCGATCAGGTCGGCGGCGTGGACTACATCGCGGAGGTCTGGCGGGGGGCGGAGGCCCCGCCGGTGTGCCTCCTGGGCGGGGCGGTCGAAGCGTCGACGCCACCGCCCCCCGGAGCCGCGGACTCGTGCCGGACGCGCTCCGAGTGGTGTAGCGCCGGCCGCCACCTCCTCGGAACCCCTCGGGGTCCGAGTGAGGAGGAGTTCGAGGCCCGTTGTATTCGGGTCGATTGACACGGTGGAGGGGGGACGCTGGACGGCGCTTGGATCGCGATATAACTCAATGAATACAAGTCAAGTATGTACGTCACCGGACTTGGGTGCACGAAGGAAATGTTCTCTAGAATACAGCCGCGCGGGAACGTCCTGTGCCTGCTCGGGGGCGTCGTGCTCGGCTGCGGCGCGCCGGGGGC
>CAZTOF010000596.1:0-3950 GCA_964615515.1 uncultured Gemmatimonadaceae bacterium | reverse complement strand
CCATTATCTTCACCCCCGACGTGATGGCTGGTAAGTGTTCGTGATTCATCTAACACATTGAATCTAAAACACTTACCGCCTCACGTCGCCCCGCTTCCAGACCGCTCGTGAATAAGGCGGGGTGAACGAACCCAGGGGTGCCGTTCCGCGAAGACTGTACTCGCCGGTGGGTACAATGGCCTCCGGAAGTGCCGCGCGCAGACACTTGACGGGACTCGGCCAACGCTTGCCGAGTGTGCACGTCTCCAGCCCCGCTGCGTCGGTAAACGCAGCCGTCCAGCCGCCGGGGCCATGCAGCGTAGCGGTGACCTCCGGTGCCGCACCCGCTTCGCGGTTGGGATGGATGGCCAGCATGCGAGCTTCGCTTTCGCCGACGACGAGAAGCACCGCGAGGGCTACCACGTCCGGGTGCAGTTCGAACGGCCGGGTGGTCTCACACCCCGGCGAGGCCGTCAGCGCCAGGGCGACCAGTCCGCACCGCAAGCGCATCCTCAAAACCGGAACTCCACGCCGAGGACCGGGATCATCGGGAGCTGGCTTTGATAAACTCGCTGGTGACGCCTGCCAAAAAAGTCCTCCAGCTCCCAGCCGACCACATTGGGCAGGCTGAAGAGGTTGGCCACGGAGACGTACGGTACTACCAACCCGCCGCCGAACCACGACACCTCGCTCTCCCGGCGCCATCCCACGTCGATCCGGGCGTAGTACGGCAGTTTCGCCGAATTGTACTCGTCCGAGAGCACCACAAAGTCGATGTCGCGACTTTGGTGGCCCGCAACCGGGACGATGGCCAGGACCGGCGTGACCGGCTGCCCCGAGCGCAGGGAAACCCGCGCGGACCACGAAGACACGCCCCGCCTGAATGATGAGCCGAATTCGAATTCGTGGTCCCGGTGAAAGCGTGGCGTGTACGTTCGCGAACCCACGGTGCGTGACACCCTGGCCCAGCGGTAGCTCCCGAGAACCGAGATCCCCCGGTCCCACACCCAGCTCCAGGACGCCTCGATTCCCAGCGCCGTACCGCTTGCCACCTTCCACCGCGAGGGATCCTCCAACACCTTGGCTTTGATCGGATTGGCCTCCAGGTCCGGCAGCCTGATGTTGTCGAGAGCACGCGCGTACGCCTCCAGCCGGACCCGAAGCCCCCCCCGCGAACCCTGCCAACCGATCTGGAACTCGGTATTGCGGGGAACGGGCGCCCGGCCGACGGGAAAGAGAAGGTCATAGGCAAGAAAGCTCGCAACGAGCGACTCCTCGTTGCGAACCGAGGCCAGTTGCTGATGCGAACGAGCCGCCGAGATGCGTCCGCGCCACCACGAGGCACCGTAGCTCAGCTCCGCGAAAGGAGCGAGCGTGGTCGCCAGTCCCTGAAAGCGGTCCAGCCGCAGTCCCGCCCGGGTCGAGAACCCACGCCGCAGCGGGACCTCGACGATCGAGTAAGCGGCCAGGCGCCACCCGGTCTCGCGCGCAACGAGCGGTGACAGGAAGTCGGAGACGTCCAGGTCATCCCAGGAACAGCACCTGTCACTGAGATAGTAGTCGTAGTCGGCTTCGAACCGCGCCGCTTGGGTTCCCGCCGTGATCGTGGCCCGGCGCGCGTGCCAGACCAGCTTCAGGTCGGCGCGGCTCTCGCCCATCAACCCACGGCCGAAGAGCAGGGTGTCGGGAGGCGGATCATGCTCCTTGCCGTCGTCGTCGATGGCGACAGGATAATCCCTTACGTTGACCAGGTCGCTCGTGAACCGGCTGTGTCCAAGGTTGGCGTCGACGATCCCCATCGCGCCGAGCCTGTCGCGGTAGTGGACGGAAAAGGCGGCGTTGCCCCAGGTCATCGCCATCTTCTCGGTCACCTGCTCCCGGGCGTCGATGTCGTTCAGGGACTCCGAGTTCATGTAGCCGCTCACCGACAGTCGGCGGACTCCGCCGAGATCGCTTGTCACCTTGGCGTGAATATCCTGAAAGAAGTAGGGAACGTACCCGTCGATGACGTCCACCTTGTCGAGCGCCCGAGTGAACCCGTCGATCCAAGTGCGCCGCCCGTCCACCAGATATGACACGCTCTCACCGGCCGGCCCTTCGACCGACAACCGGGCGGAAGCGAGGCCCAGGGCGCCCGACGTCCGCATCCGGTCCCGGGAACCGTCCCTGGTTGCGCTGTCGCCGGCACCCGACAGCGCCCCGATGGCAAAGCCGTCGCCGCCCGGCCCCGTCAGAAGTGTCGCGCGGTCCACGACTTCCGCGTTGACCGCGGAGAGGAAGCCCCCCAAGTGATATGCGTTGAAGAGCCGCACCCCGTCGAGCAACACCGGCGTACCGTCGCTCGTACCGCCTCGGATGAACGGGACCGAAAGGTAGTCCGAGGACGCGGACGCGGAGGGCGAGACCGCGGTCGCGCGCAACACGTCCGTCTCCAGGATCGTCGGGATGCTCCGCAGCACTACGGAATCGATGACGAAAGCGTCCCGGGACATCGACAGGGGGTCTCCGGCGCGGCCTGGGGCCATCGCCTCGAGGCCCTCCAGGCCGAACGGCGCGGGCGCCAGCAGGACGCGTAGCGGGTCGGAGGGCACGGCCTCGTAGGTCTGGGCCCAGAGGGAGTAACCGAACGCGCTCACCTCGACACGCACCGGCCCGGCACCACCGGTCCCCGGCACCACGAAGGCCCCGAATCGGTCCGACGATGCCGATGCAGTCGCTGCCTCACCGCCGGTCCGCGTCACCGTCACCCAGGCGAAGGCGATCGGTTCCAGGTCGACGCTGTCACGCACCACGCCCGTCAGCGTGGCCTGTTGTAACGCGGCAATCGCTAGCGTTGTACTGACCATCACTCGCCAATGTATCCGTAGCGTACGGTCTCCACGGTCGACCTACCCTACGCCCCCACCGCCAACAGGAGGGTCACCATCCTTCCAACAAACCTCAGGTTTCTCTGCATCGGCGTCCACGGTGATAGAGATCGAATCCTGAACGAACCTGTCCAATATGTCGGTCACTGTCAACCTTAGCCGCCCGGACCCCGTTGCAGTACCCCAGAGCTGGGACGACGTGCCAGTGTTTTGTGTCACGACTCCTGACCAGTCGTGATCCAAGGGACCCATGCCCGTGGTGTTGGCGGTCCACCTAGCACATATGGTCCGGCGGTACAACCTTCGGTCCGGCGATGCTGTCGAGGGTCGGCTCTCCAGGATCGCGCACCCACAAACGACCGAGGTTTATCTCGATTTGACCCAGGCTTGAGATCGCACCCCAATCCTTATCTTCGTCACGCCCCCAGACAACCCCTCGAAGTTCAGCGGTGCCGTCGCTGCTGTTGTATAGGAAGACGGGGGCACCACTATCCCCATCTCTCACCTTGAAGTCGATCATATCGGAACACAAGACATATACTCCGCCCTCCTGCCGTTTGTCTTTGCAGGTTTCCTCTACATTCCCGTAGGTCCATCCTGTCTCGGCTCCGACCTTGTCCAGTTCATCATTGTCCATATTGGAGCGCTTAGCGCTGCCAATACGTATGGTGGGGTTGGCCGTATCGACAGTTATCGAGCAGTCTGACGCACAGTCGTCTCTATACGTGGTGCGAGCAATGTCGCCCAATGCTATACCCCTGTCCGCAGTGACCGCGATCAACGCCGCGTCAGACTCCCTGCAATCATGGCGAAAAAATGGTCTCCACTTCGTACACCTGCGGGGTTTCGGGTCCAGTATCTCATGACCTACAAGGTTGAGTTCGAGTGAATCTGGCTGACCCCAGACAGCGTAATCCGTACGGTATGGAATCCTTGAACAATGGGAGTTGGACACAAAAACACTGGGTTCTTCCCCCTTTCTGGTGGGTAGCAGGTCATGCGCGTAGGCCATCGGGGTAGAGGTCGAGGCCGCCGAGGTGGAAGAGGATGGCGTTCGCGAAGCGTTCCCGGTTGCGAAAGCCGCGGCTGCGGACCTTCACGGTC
>CAZTOF010000595.1:0-3414 GCA_964615515.1 uncultured Gemmatimonadaceae bacterium | reverse complement strand
GTCGGGATGAGCAACGTCATCGTCAACACGAACCTGGCGGCCGCGGCCGGCGTGATCACCGCGATCTTCGTGTCCAGGCCGATCCTCGGGCGCACCGATCTCTTCGCCGCCCTGAACGGGGCCATCGCGGGGCTGGTGGCGATCACCGCCGGGCCGAACATCATCGACGGCTGGTGGGCTATCGTGATCGGCGCGGTCGGGGCGCTGTTCTGCACCCTGGGGCTGAAGGTCATGGAGCGCGCGCGCGTCGACGACGTGGTCGGGGCCGTCCCGGCGCACCTCTTCGCAGGCGTCTGGGGAACGCTCGCGGCCAGCATCGCGGCCGGGGCCGACTTCGTGACCCAGCTGATCGGTGTCGTGAGCATCGGCGCCTTCGTCTTCACCGTGTCCTGGGTGGTCTGGACGGTCCTGGAGAAGACCATGGGCGTCCGTGTCTCCCGGAGCGTGGAGGAGATCGGCCAGGACGCCGCCGAACTCGGGATCGACGCCTACCCCGAGTTCGTCCTGATGGTCGACCCGGACGACGGGGGCGACTACCGCGATCCGGACTGAGACCGGGGAAGCCGTTGAGCGCCGCTGACAACGCGTCCGCGGGTGGTGTCGGCAACGGTCGGGCCGTTGTCGGCGCCGCCGGGGCGGGGGCGTTCGCCGAGTATCACCTGGATCCCGGTTTTTTCGACGAGCTGTTCCGGGACGACGGCACTCCGCGCGCGGCCTGTCGCCCTCTGGGGCGGGCGCTTGCGCGGATCCCCGCGGAGGACCTCGCACGGGTGCAGGACAGCGTTCACCGCCGGTTCCTCCACGAGGGGATCACCTTCACGGTGCTGGGCAAGAAGGAGGTGTCCGAGCACATCATCCCCATCGACTGCGTGCCGCGCATTCTGACGGCCGCGGAGTGGGGACACATCGAGGCGGGGATCAGGCAGCGCCTCAGGGCCGTCAACCTCTTCCTGCGCGACATCTACCACGAGGGGCGTTCGCTCCGCGACGGCGTGGTGCCGGCCGACCTGGTGCTGGGCTGCCCCCAGTACCGGGTCGAGATGCGGGGGGTCCGCGTGCCGCACGATGTCTACGTCGCCGTCGGCGGCACGGACGTGGTGCGCACCGGCGAGGGCTTCGCGGTCCTCGAGGACAACATGCGGGTTCCCTCGGGCGTCTCGTACATGCTGGCCTGCCGCCAGGCCACCAAGCGGGCGCTTCCCACCCTGTACAGGGAACACCGGGTGCGGGAGGTGTCATCATACCCCGAGCGCCTCTATTCCACCCTCGCCTCCCTCGGTTCGGGGACGGGCACGCCCCGGGTGGCGGTCCTGTCTCCGGGCCGGTACAACTCCGCGTACTACGAGCACGCCTTCCTCGCCGGCGAGATGGGGGTCGACCTCGTGGAGGGGCGCGATCTGGTGGTCCACCACGCCACCGTGTACGCCCGCATGGCTTCGGGGCTGCGCCGCATCGACGTCATCTACCGCCGGATCGACGACGACTTCACCGACCCGGTCATCTTCCGCGAGGACTCGGTGCTGGGCGCCGCGGGCCTCTTTCACGCCTACCGGGCGGGCAACGTGGCGATGGCGAACGCTCCCGGGACGGGGGTGGCCGACGACAAGGCGGTGTACGCCTTCATCCCCGACATCATCCGCTACTTCCTGGGCGAGGAACCCATCCTGGCGAATGTGGACACCCACCTGTGCCGCAGGCCCGACGGACTCGCCTTCACGCTGGACAACCTCCAGGACCTCGTGGTCAAGGAGGTGGGCGGCTCGGGAGGGTACGGCATGCTGCTGGGGCCCCAGTCCACCGCGCCCGAACGGGAGGCCTACGCGGCCCGCCTGCGCGCCGATCCCGACAACTTCATCTCCCAGCCCGTCCTGCCCCTCTCGCGGGCGGCATGCTTCGTGGACGGCAGCCTTCAGCCCCGCCACGTCGACGTGCGCCCGTTCACCCTGCACGGCAGCGACGGCCAGCACGTGGTGCCCGGCGGACTCTGCCGGGTGGCGCTGCAGAAGGGGAACCTGGTGGTGAACTCGAGCCAGGGCGGAGGCTGCAAGGACCTCTGGGTCCTGAGGGCCTGAAGAGGAGCCCGTGGACGGAATACGTAAGCGGGGAGGGGAGCGTCGACGATGCTGGCGCGCGTAGCCGGGGACTTCTATTGGATGGGCCGCTATCTCGAGCGCACCGAACACACGGCGCGCCTGCTCCGCTACCAGCTGTCGGGGCTGGTGGACACGCCGGCCGACGAGGTGGCACTGGGCTGGCGCGTCGTCTACCGGACGCTGGGACAATCCGCGCCGGACGCGCCGGCCGATGCCGACGAGGCCGAGGCGTTCCTGATTGCGGACGCGTACACGCTCGCCGGGACCCTGGTCGAGGACGACACCAATCCGGACTCGATGATCTCCTGCTGGCGAATGGCACGCGAGAACGCGAGGCAGCTCCGGCCCCAGCTGCCGCTGCGCGTGTGGACCTGCCTCAACCAGGGCTACCTGTGGCTTCGCGCCAGCGAATTCCCGGGGGCGTGGCGGGTCGGGCCGACGCGGCTGGTGAGCGACGGGATCGACCGCCTGAGCCTGCTTGCGGGCGTGGTGCACGGCACCATGCCGCGCGACGACGCCTGGCGGTTCCTGGAACTGGGCCGGTTCGTGGAGCACCTCCAGCACCAGGCGGCCCTGCTGGAGAACTGGGACCGGATCGGATGCGTTCCGGACGGGAACCCCCGGCTGTCCTGGGCCGACCTGCTGCGCGTGTGCGGCGCCTACGAGCTGTACTGCCGCCGCCACACCATGACGGTCCGGCGAGCGGAGGTGCTCGATTTCATGATCCGCGACCCGGAGGTGCCGCGTTCGCTACGGTTCGCCGTGCACCGGATCGAGGGTTTGCTGCTCGGCATCGATCCCCTGGGAAACCGCCATCCCCTGGCGCCGCCCCACCGCATGGCGCTTCGGCTGGCCGCCCTGGTCGAGGCCGACGTCGGCGGTCCGGTGTCGACGGGGGCGGCGGGAGCGGAGACGGAGCGGTCGGAGGAAGAACTTTTCGACCGACTGGCACGCGACGGCGCCACCCTCCACGAGTTGGTCATGTCCGCATATGTCGACTACCCCGTAGCCGAAGGCCTTCCCAGGTGATCACCCGTCATCGGATCGAGCACACGCTGGACTTCCGCTACAGCGCACCGGTGCACGCGTCCGTCATGACCCTTCACCTTTGTCCCCTCCAGGACCGCGACCAGGTTCTGTTGGAGTTCGCGGTCGAAAGCGATCCCGGCGGGCCGGTCTTCGCCTTCCGCGGTCCGTTCAACAGCAGGGGTCACTTTCTGGACCGCCCGAATCCGCACAAGCGCCTGGTCGTCCGCGCCCGTTCGACGGTGGAGGTGGGCCCGGCGCTGGGTCTGCCGGACCGGCTGGGCCCGAGCGGCTG
>CAZTOF010000594.1:0-8079 GCA_964615515.1 uncultured Gemmatimonadaceae bacterium | reverse complement strand
AGGATGTCGCCCGTCTCCCCTGCAGACGCCACGATAGGATGATACCCCGGGTCGTGGCTATTGGTGCCGCTAGTCTACCCAAGCCCCGGCGCCCCCTTCGCCTTACCGCGCCGCGCGGCCCCACCCACCCCTTCCGGGGTCGTCCGATGGCGTCAGGGAATCCGGCAGAACCCTTCGATGGACTGGCAGGTAAGTGTCCCGGTTACCGGGTCTTCGGTACAACCAAGGCAGAAGTACGAGCCCTTGCTGTCGTCCGCGTCTTGCGTGACGCCAACCAACACCTTTTGTTGCAACATGCGCTGCCCGGCTTGGCTCTTCGCACGTCCCGCTTCGTTCCCGACGTACAGGTTCGCGATCTCCCCGACGGGGGGTCTGGAATCCCGTAGTGCCAGTACGTGAAGAACCAGGCATCGCTGGTGCTGCCGGACGGGTGAACGTGAACGTACTGAAACCACTCGTCATCGGGATTGGCGGGCTCAAGCTCGATCCAACCCAGGCCACGTTGATCCAATCCGCCCGGAACCGGCACCTCGGTTCGGGGGCGTTCATTTCTGCCATGGACGGCGGGTTCGAATCGTCCGCGGGCGTCGCAACAGGGGGGAGTGGTTCGAGCCCGTTCGTCGCGTTGTAGAGCGCCACCAGTGCCTTGCTGTCGGGGGAAGTGACGGTCACGCTCGCCTGCTGTTGCGCGGTGAGGCCGTCTGGATCGCGCGCTGTGACGGTCAGGGTGGCGCGTCCGGCTGCGACGGCCGTGATCGTCACGGTCGAGCCGGATACGGAGAACTTGGCGATTGCGGAGTCGGACGAAGCGGCCGCGTACGTCAGCGCGTCCCCGTCCGGATCCGCGAAGTGCCGGGAGGCGTTCAACTCCGCTGTGGCGTCGGCCTCCACCTCCCGGTCCTCGATGGTCCCCACCGCCTCGGGCGCCCGGTTGGGGACGGTCGCCACGAAGGTCTGCGTGGCCGAGAGCCCCTCCGGGTCCGAGGCCGTGACCGTCACGGTGGTTGTGCCCTTGGCGACGGCGGTGACCGTTACCGCGCCCTTGAACCTGCCCGACAGGGACGCCGTGGCCACCCCCGGGTTGGACGATGTGGCGGTGTAGGTCAACGCCTGTCCGTCCGGCTCGGTGAAGTAGAGATAGGCGTGCACCGTTTCCTCTCGACCGTGCGGAACCGTAACCGGTGGGATCGTGCCCCTTGGCCGGGGCGCCCGGTTCGGCACCGTGACCTGGAAGCTCTGTTGGCCCTCCAACCCGCCCGGATCGGTCGCCGTGACCGAGGTTGGGACAAAAGATGTCTAAACGTTTGGTGGGCGTGACCCCCCCTCGGTGACGTTTGGTAGTCTGTTCAGTATGACGTGCGGTCCACCCCGTTGTCCAACCGCAAACAGGCGCTTGAGGAGCTCGGCGCGTGACGCGTTTGCCGCGTCGGCAGGGGGGGCGGCCCCTCCGGCTCGAAGACCAGCCGCGGGACAACGACCTCCCAGCTCTCGCATCGTGTTCGGTCGCGGTACTTCGGATCCGACAGCTCGCGAGTCCATCCGACGATCGCCCGCGCCTCCGCCAACCGCAGGCGCATGCCCGCCGGAAACCGGTAGTCCTTCGCCAGTCGCGCAACGGACATTCCCGATTGATCCAGCAGCTCCCGGTGGCCCGCCTCCGTCACGCGCAACCGAAGTGGATCTCCGGGCGCGAGCGCCGCGATCGAACGGTGGACCGGATGTCCGGGGTGCTTCCACCCGGCAAAGCTCAAGACCACATCCTCCAGGCCGAGCGGTCGATGCAGATGGCGGTGCGCCGGGGCAGCGGAGGGAAGGGATACGGGTGCACGCCGGAACGCCGAAGCGACTCCGTGCAGCGCGTCCGGCAAACGGTTGGGAGAATGATGGAACCGCGCCAGCGTCACAGTCTTCCGGGCCCGGGTCATGGCGACGTAGTAGAGGCGGCGGGACGCGTCCGCGTCTTCGTTGCGGCCCGCCGTGTTCCACCCCCCGTCCAGCACCGCGACGTGGTCGAACTCCAGTCCCTTGGCCCGGTGCGCCGTCAGCAGCAGCAGCCCGTGCTGTCGCCGCCGGCAGTCCCGGCCCCACTCCGCCAGCCACTCCAGCAACGACTCCGCCGCGACCTCCCTTCCGCCCGCCTCCAGCTCGTGTTCCCGGATCGCCTGGCGCAGAAGATCATTCCACGGTCCCGGCGGCCGTCCCCCCATCCACTCCCGCAGCGGGGACGCGGCCACGATGCGCGGATCCCGTTCACGGACCCACCCGGCCAGCGCCCGAGTCTCCCGCAGGTGCCGGAAGCCGGGAATCTCCTCGTCCCCTCTCTGCGCCCGGATCCCCTCGGCCTCGCAGAACGCGCGCACCGGATCCAGGTACTTCCACTCGCGGGCCATGACCGCGCAGCGCGACCAGTCCCAATCGGGATCGAGCGCCGCCAGACGCCGCAACTCCGCCATCACGGCCTGTGCCTGCTCCACCGGATCCCTGCCCGCCGGAAGGATCTGCACCCTTCCCCGCGCAACCGGATCCCGCTCCTCCCACTCCCCGCCCGGGGGATCCTTCTTCCGCGCCCGATCGACCTGGATGGGATGGCCGGCCTTCATCCGCTCCCGCGCCGGCGCAATCAACGCGTTGGCCGCCGCGATGATGTGACCGGTGGAGCGATAGTTGCCGGTCAGATGGAACGACCGAGCGCCGTAGTCCTCCTCGAAGCGCCGGATGAACTCCACCGACGCTCCCTTGAAGGCGTAGATGTTCTGGTCGTCGTCGCCCACGGCAAAGAGGTTGAGCTTCGCCGCGCCCTCGCCCAGCGTCCGGCCCGCGAGAGCCGCGATGAGTTCGTATTCGTCGCGCCCGATGTCCTGATACTCGTCCACGAGAATCCAGCGGAAGCCGGCCAGCAGCCGCTCTCGGCGCTCGTCGGCCTCCTCCGGTGGAAGTCCCTCGCCTCGCAGCAGATCGATCGCACGGCGGAGCACCTGCCGGAAGTCGATGTCGTCGGGTCCTTCCGCGCGTCCGGTGAAGCTGAACCCCGCCAGCCGCATGGCCAGTGCGTGGCAGGTCATCACGGTCACCGGGCGTGCGTCGTCTCCGATCAGGTTCTTCAGCCTCTGCCGGATCTCGACAGCGGCGTGCCGGTTGTAGACCAGTGCCAGAATCCCCCGGGCGTCGTGTCGCCGCACACGCACCAGATAGGCGATCCGATGCACCAGAACCCTCGTCTTTCCCGAACCCGGTCCGGCAAGCACCAGCACGTTGGTCCGCTTGCGCCGGTCGGCCACGATTTCCTGCTGGGCGGGGTTGTTCAGGCTTTCGACGATCCTCCGCCACGACTCGGGCGTGGTCTCGCGGGCGGTCTCGGCCTCCCGGCCGGGGAGCCACCGGGCGAGAAACTCCTCCCCGGGCAGTGCGAAGTAGTCCATCGCCAACTGAACCGCCTCGCTTACGGCAGCAAGCCCGCGCTCCGCAAACCGCACCATCACGTGGATCTGGAGTACCTGCCCTTCGTAGTGAAGAGCGAGTGGCTCGAAGTCGGCTTTCGTGAAGACCCGGGGGACGCCCGGCTCCAGACGGATCTTCATGGCGGGCCTGAAGACCACCAGCCCCTTGTGGAGCCGAATCACCTCCTGTTCGTGGAGCCAGAGCAGGGCGCGTTCCATCAGCTTTTGGGGTGAGCGAACCCACTGTTTCAGGATCTGGTCGGACTCGATGGCGTGGTTGAGTTTGCCCAGGGTGGTCTCGGCCAACAGATCGGTGCCGCCGGCATCCGGCGGCAGGCACCGCAGCAGATGCGCCAGCAACAGCCCCGCCCCCTCGCGGCGGACCTCGGCCCACTTTTCCAGAGCGTCCCATTCGCGGTGGAGCGTGATCTTCGCCTGGTCGCGGCCACGGTTCCGCACGCTCAGACTTCCCGGAGCCTCATCGTCCTCGTCGCGCCCGTCGTTGCCGATGCTCCGGACGATGCGCAGCAGCCGCTGCGGCAGGGGATCCGCCACCTCGTCGTCCCTCAGGCGCTGTGCCGCGACCCGCAGATTCAGCACGGAGGCGTCGTTCGCGCCGAGTTCGGGGGCCTGTTCCCTCATATGCGCGATCAGCGCGGTCTCGAGCTCGCACGCTTCCGCGAGACGCTTCTTCGACGCACCCTTGACTCCCTTGTGCACATACGCGGTGAGGGCGGTGTCGTTGGTGGCGATACCGAGGCGCTCCAGATCGTGCAGCGCACCGCGGACTTCCCTGGCTGCCAGTCCCGCCTCGCTCATCAGCTCGTCGGTGGTGACGCCCTTGTCGGGCGGCGCCTGGACCAATACGCGCACGATGCGCAGCAACCCGTGTCGGCGTTTCGCCGGTACATCGTTCTTCCGCAGCCGCTTCTCCGCCTCCTCCACCGAGCTCACCCGGAGCGACGACGGGAAGATCCGCACGAAGTTCTCCTCGCGGCGGAGGTGATCCGCCTCTTCCAGCCACGCCACCGCGGTCCGCACGCGATTGTCGTCCGTCGCGGAGTCGCGCTCGAACGCCCCGTCCCGGTCCTCCGTCAGGATTTCTCCCACGGTGGCCACGACCCGAGGCTCCCGATCCCGCCTGACCCGGTGTTTGCGGTTCCTCCCGTCGAGTCGGTTCAGTGCCCGCAGGATGCCCTGGATCTCCTCCCGGGTGAGCCGCGAGCGCGCGGCCATCCCGAATTGCCGCTCGACGTCATCCGCCGTGTAGAGCAACACACAGCGCGCCGGGCCCTGGTCACGTCCCGCGCGTCCGGCCTCCTGCAGGTAGTTCTCCAGCGATCCGGGAATGTCGGCATGGACAACGAGCCTCACATTCGGCTTGTCGATCCCCATGCCGAAGGCGTTGGTCGCCACGATCACACGCAAGTCGCCCTCTATGAAGCGACGCTGGACCTCCTTCTTCTTCTCCGGCAGCAAGCCGGCGTGGAAAAAGTCCGCTCTGACATCCTTCGCCCGAAGAAATGCCGCGACCCTCTCCGTCCGACGGCGGGTGGCGCAATAGATGATCGCGCCGTCCTTCCCGTCCTCCGGCAGGTGGTTCTCGATAACGAGGTGGATGTCGCCGAACTTGTCGGCCATGCTGGTCGGCAGCACCTCGAAGTCGAGATTGCCGCGCCTGGCGCCGCCGTTGTGGACCTCAACGTCGACCCCGAGCTGTTCGCGAAAGTACTCCCGGATGTCGCGGATCACCTGGCGCTTCGCCGTCGCCGTCAGGCAGAGCACCGGAGGCGCCGGCGTCCCGTCACGTTCGGCCCTCTCCCCGATGAAGCGTCCGATGTAGCGGTAGTCGGGGCGGAAATCGTGTCCCCACTTGGACAGGCAGTGCGCCTCGTCCAGCACCCAGGACGCGATCTCGCGCTGATCCAGCGCCCGCCGCATCGTACGCGAACGCAGCTGTTCCGGAGCGATCAGCAGAATCCCGGCGTCTCCCAACCGCACTCTCTCCAGCGCTTCGGCGCGCTCGGGCATCGACAACAACCCGTTGACCGTCACGCAACAATCGACTCCCCGGCTCTCCAGCCCCTTCACCTGGTCCGCCATCAACGCAACCAGCGGCGAAATCACTACGGTCAGCGCGCCCGTGTTGTAGTAGCGGGCAAGGGCCGGAATCTGATAGCAAAGCGACTTTCCCGTCCCCGTGGGCAGGATTCCGAGCACCGACTTCCCCGCCATCGCATCCTCCACGATCGCCTGCTGATGGGGGCGCCCGTCGTCGCCGCACGGACCGCGGAAGCTCTCGAAACCGAACCACCACTTCATCTGGCGGTGCGCATCATGGTGCTTCCGGCACCACCGGCACGCCGCATCGGTACAAGCCGAGTCCC
Source organism: uncultured Gemmatimonadaceae bacterium (assembly GCA_964615515.1). Classification (GTDB taxonomy): domain Bacteria; phylum Gemmatimonadota; class Gemmatimonadetes; order Longimicrobiales; family Gaopeijiaceae; genus Bin94. Next base: position 2,255 of record CAZTOF010000594.1, on the reverse strand, counting down.
GCAACTTGCGCACAAGCCTGCCTGCGTCCGGAAACTGGTGTCGGACCCAGGGCGGCATGACCGACCTGCCGCCCGCCACCGAGAGCCACGCCAGGGCATAGGCCAGCGACCAGCCGTGCCGGCCGATCCGATCGAGGGTCTCGCGGGTGTGCGTGGTGCAGGCCTTGTCCCGCAGGAGGTTTCGAATGGCCTGGGCGGCCTCCGGCTTCCCCGGGCGCTCAGCCGCGCGAAGTTCGGCAAGGAAGTCGCCGAGCGCACTGTCCACCCCGTGGGGATCGAACGTGCACAGCCAGTGCCACGCGGCCAGCAACCCGGGCGACCTGTGACGCAGCTTCAGCAACTCGTCGCGCTGGTCGCCGAAGACCTCGAGCGCAAGGCCCGCATCGAGCAGAGGATCGTTGCGGGTATCGCGGACGAGTCCTCCGTCCTGGTAGTGCTTTACCAGGTGGTGGTAGGGATGGCGGGGGAAGGCGAGCGGGCTGAGACGCAACGTATCGATCACCGGCAACTTCAGGAGGCGCAGCCCGGGTCCGGCCGACCGCAGATGCGGAAGATCGAACCCGATCACATTGTGCCCCAGCACGAAGGACGCGCCGTCGGCCAGATCGTCGAGTCGTGACAGCGCTTCCGCGATGCCCTGGCGCCGGGAATGACTGAAGCGTTCGTCCGTATCCCCGCGAATCGCACCGAGTGCACGGATTCGGCCATCCTTCCTTCCGACCTCCAGGTCGAGCGAAATGCACCTTGGCCGGTAGGGCTCGCCGCCCGCCGACTGCGGGGTGGGGGGCAGCTCCTGCGGGCTACTCATCCCCGATCACACGCGGATCTCCCCCCCGAGAGAATCGGGACTCATCGCAGCAATTCGACACCCTCCAGTGGAGCGTGGTCTGTCCCTTTTTCGTTACCGCGGATTCGAGCACGGCCGCACCTCCATTCTCTTTACAGTGTACCGGATCGCCTTGCTCGTAGGAACAGGGTAGGCGTTTCGGACCGCGTGCCGCCGGAACCGAACGGACCACCCGGGCCGACGGGGCTCGGCCCGCTGGCCGGGGGAAGCGAGGACGACGACCGGCACACTCGTTGCCGCGCCCACGGGAATCCGCCAACGTTGCCGCGAAATGTCCTCTTCCACCGCCTTCCGGCCCGCCTGGTGGCTCCCGAGCCCGCACGCGCAGACCTTCGCGGGGAGGTACATGCGTCCCCGCGCCGCCGTCCCCCTGGAGCGGCGCCGGATCGGAACGCCGGACGGCGACTTTCTGGATCTCGACTTTGCGCCCGAACCCGCGCCGGGCGCGCCCGTCGTCGTGCTGCTGCACGGACTCGAAGGGTCGGCGCGGCGGGGCTACATGTCCGGGATGTTTCATCATCTCTTCGTCCAGGGCCTTCGGGGTGTGGGGATGAACTTCCGCGGCTGCGGCGGCGAGCCCAACCGTGTCCCACGCTTCTATCACTCCGGCGAGACGGGCGACCTGGCACATGTGGTCGCGGAGCTGCGCGACCGACATCCCGGGCGTCCCATCGGAGCGGCGGGATTCAGCCTGGGAGGCAACGTGCTCCTCAAGCATCTCGGGGAGCGCGGCCACGATGCGGGGATCGCGGCCGCGGTGGCGGTATCGGTGCCCTACGATCTGGCGGGCTGTGCGGCGCGGCTGTCCGGCGGTGTGGCGGGACGCACGTACGGCTCCCACTTCCTGCGCGCCCTCCGGCGCAAGGTGCGCGCGAAACGCCGCCTGCTCGAGGGCGTTGTCGATGTCGAGCGCGCTCTGGCGGCCCGGACGCTCAGAGACTACGACGACGCGCTTACGGCCCCGCTGCACGGCTTCTCCGGAGCCGACGACTACTACGACCGCGCCGATGTGCGCCGCCACCTCCCCAACATACGGGTGCCGACCCTCCTCGCGCAGTCCCGCGACGATCCGTTTCTGCCGCGTGGCGCGATCCCCGAGGCCGCGGTCGCCGCCAACCCGCACATCACGGCGGCGTTCACGGACGGCGGCGGCCATCTCGGGTTCGTGGAGGGGGCCTTCCCCTGGCGCCGTGGCTTTTGGGCGGAACGTGTGGCCGCGAGGTTTCTGGCGGGGCGGTTGTCGTGAGGGGCGGTGGCGGTCCTCATGGCACCGGCTGGCCGCGCGGGGGTTGGAAGGCGCGCATCGACTCCACTTTCGCCCGGTAGCCATCTTCTCCTCTCTCCAGAAAACCCCGCTCCACCAGCCAGTTCATGTCCCGGGTCAGCGTCTTGCCGGTCTTTTCCGCGT
>CAZTOF010000593.1:0-7424 GCA_964615515.1 uncultured Gemmatimonadaceae bacterium | reverse complement strand
CCACCGGCCGCCCCGGTTCTTCATGGCCCGTTCCGCCTCGCGCTGCATCGTCCTGCGCTTCAGTTCCTCTCTCCGGTCGCGGTGCTTCCTTCCGCGGCAGAGCCCCAGGGTCACCTTGGCCCGCCCCCTGCGAAAATGGAGATCGAGCGGCACGATGGTCAGCCCCTTCTCCTCGGCCCGGGAGCTGATGCGCCGGATCTGGTCGCGGTGCAGGAGCAGCTTGCGCGGGCGGAGCTCGTCGTGGTTCCAGCGGTTCGCCGCCTCGTAAGGGGCGATGTGGAGGTTGTGCAGCCACATTTCGCCCGCTTCGGCGCGGGCGTGCGCGTCGCGGAAGGCCACCTTGCCCGCGCGGATGGACTTGACCTCGGTGCCCTTCAGCACGAGCCCGGCCTCCCAGCTGTCCAGGACCTCGTATTCGTGGCGGGCCTTGCGGTTGCGGGCGACGACCCGGCGCGCGTCGGCGGGCGGCGGCGCGCCCAACGGATTCAGACCCCGGCGGCCGCCGCCGGCGCCATCGCGGCTTCCCGGGCCCGCCAGTCGGCGAGGAAGGCGGCGTTGCCGCTGTCGGTGAGCGGATGGCGCATCCCCTTCTCGAGCACGCTGAAGGGGCAGGTGGCGATGTGCGCCCCGGCCAGGGCCGACTCGATCACGTGGCGGGGGTGCCGGATCGACGCGGCCAGGATCTGCGTGCGGATGTCGGGGTCCTGGTCGAAGACGGCCGCGATCTCGCGGATCAGCTCCATCCCGTCCTGGGAGATGTCGTCCAGCCGCCCGATGAACGGGGACACCACGAAGGCGCCGGCCAGCGCGGCCATGAGCGCCTGGTTGGTGTTGAAGACCAGGGTGACGTTGCAGCGGATGCCCCGCCGGCCCAGGCGCGCGACCGCCTCCAGACCGGCGGTGGTGCTCGGGACCTTGATGATCACGTTGGGGTGCCAGGCCGCGTACTCGACGCCCTCCGCGACCATGCCGTCGGCGTCCTCGGACACCGTCTCGGCGCTGATGGGGCCGTCGACCAGTCCGGCGATCGTGCGGATGGTGTCCTCGAAGCCGGCGCCCTCTTCGCGCGCCATGAGGCTGGGGTTGGTGGTCACCCCGCTCAGGATGCCCCAGCGGGCCGCCTCGCGGATCTCGGCCAGGTTCGCCGTGTCCAGGTAGATCTTCATGGGGTGCGCGAATCCTCCCTCGCTGCCGGTGTTGGTTGTTCCGTACCTGTTCAGGAGCCGTCGGCCGAGGGTTCCCCGGGTTCGCCGAGTTGCCGCCTGGACTCCTCGCGCGCCGCGTCGATGCCCGCCCGGTACACCGCCTTGGACCGTTCCAGCTTGTCCTCCAGCTCGGCGCGCGCGTCCGCCGCGATCCGGCGTCCCTGTTCCACCACCCCCCGGGCCGGCCCCATGCGGGATCCCAGATCGTCCCTGAGTTCGCGCACCCGGTCCCCGGTCAGGTCCTTCAACTTCCTGGCCTGCTCGCGGATACGCTTCTGGGTGTCCGCTCCGGAGGCGGGGGCGAAGAGGAGTGCGAGCCCCGCTCCGACGACCGCTCCGATGAGGAAGGCCGCGATCTCGGGTGTGCGGTCCTTTTCCTTTTCTATTATGAGGGTATGCTGGTCGTCCCCGGTGCTCATCCTCTTCTCCGTGGTTCTGTTTCCGGTGAATGCCGCGAGGGGTCGGTGGATGGATCCGCCCGTGAGCGTGCAGCCCCGATGCATCAACCGGTCGAATGCCGGGGGGATTTGTCCGCAGGCTCCCCATGGTGGACGCCCCGCTAACCTAACGCGCGGCCTCACACCCGCCAACGGGGGTCGGGCGCGGGGATCCGGGGAACGTCGTAGCCGGGCCTACCCATGAGCCCGCAGGTGAGGACCTTCCCGAGTTCGACCCCCGGCTGGTCGAGGGGATCGACGCCGTAGAGGGCCCCCGCGTAGACCACGGCGATCTGGAAGAGCATGAAAAGGGCGCCGAGCGACCGGGCGTCGACGCGGTCCAGGGTGACGGACAGGTTCATCCGGCCCTCCCGCCGCAGGGCCTCGGCGGTGGCCCGGCGCTCCCGGTCGAGCAGCTCGAAGAGGGTGTGGCCGCCCAGGTAGCCGAGCGCGGGCCTGTCGCCGAAGAGCGCGGGGACCGCGACGTCTTCGGCGGGTGCCTCGCGGGCCAGGAAGACGACGACCTTGTCGCGCGGCCCCTCCATGAGCAGCTGCAGGATCGAGTGCTGGTCCGCCGCTCCGAAGGCGGGCAGCGGCGTGGGTCCGGTTTCGACCCGGTGCCCCTCGACGTCCAGCGCCTTGCCGAGCGACTCGGCCCAGAGCTGCTGCACCCAGTACGCGAACCCCCGCAGACGGTCGGCGTAGGGCATGAACACCTGGACGCGCGCGCCCAGTTCGGTGTCGGCGACGTGAAGCAGGGTGGCGAGCATGCCCGCCGGGTTCTCCGCCAGCTCGGGGGCCCTGCAGCGGCCGGCCATCGTGGCCGCGCCACCCAGCACCGCCTCGATGTCGATGCCCGTGGCCGCGGCCGGGAAGAGGCCGGCGGGGGAGAGCACCGAGAAGCGTCCGCCCACGTTTTCGGGCAGGGGAAGTGCCGGGAGGTCGTGCTCGGAGGCGAGTTCCCGCAACGTCCCCCGTTCCGGCGACGTGGTGACGAGCAGGCGGCTTCGCATCGCGTCGCGTCCGAGCGCGGCCTCGAGCTTCCGCCACACGACGAGAAACTGCGCCATCGTCTCGGCCGTCGTGCCGGACTTGCTGACCACGTTGAAGAGCGTCCGCGCCGGGTCCAGGCGGCCGAGCAGCGCCGAGACCGTGTCGGGATCGGGGTTGTCGAGAATGTGGAGACGGGGTGCGTGGCCGCGTGCCGCGGCGTCAAGTTCGTTCCACAGGGGGGGCAGGAGCGCGTCCCGGAGCGCCGCCGCGCCCAGGGCGGAGCCGCCGATGCCGATCACCACGAGCGTGTCGAGTCCGCGGCTGCGGCAGCGGTCGGCCGCTTCCCGAGTGGCCTTGGCGAGGGCCCGGTCTTCCGGCAGGTCGAAGAATCCCATCTCGCCGGCGGCCTTTCTCGCCTCCACCGCGGCTTGCGCGCCGCGGAAGCGCTCGGCCATGTCGTCCCGGAGGCGCCCCGGGTCGATTCCACCGCCCTCGAGCACCCCCGCGATCATGTTGCCGAAGTCGATCAAGGGGTGGCGCCTACGCTTCGTCATCACCCCCACCCAGCTCCACCGTGAGTCCGTCGTACGCCGGTGCGATCCCCGGCGGCAGCCACTCGGCCAGCTCGCGGTACCCCACGAAGTGGGTCAGATGGGTCAGAAAGGTGCGGCGGGCCCCGATCCCGAGCGCGGCCTCCACCGCCTCCTCGACGGTGAAGTGGGTCGGGTGGGGACGGCCCCGCCAGAGCGCGTTCAGGACGAGCACCTCGACGCCGTCGAGAATGTCGCGCGCCGCCGCCGGGATGCGCTTCGCGTCGGTGACGTACCCCAGGGGACCCACTCGCAGGCCGAAGGCGTCGATCGGCCCGTGCGGCACCCGGAACGGGATGATCTCGGCGCCGAGCACCTCCAGCGGCACGCCCTCGGCGTAGCTCCCGAGGGTGATGCGCGGCTTCGAGGTCCCGGGCGGCACACGGGTGCGGTCGTCGAAGATGTAGGGGAAGCGCGCGGTCATCTCCGGCGTGAGCTCGCCCGGGAGGTAGGCGGGGACGGGCGGGCGCCCCCGGCTCGAGAAGATCCGCACGTCGTCGATCCCGTGCACATGGTCGGCGTGCAGGTGCGTGTACCAGACCGCGTCGACCCGGTCGATGCCCGCCGCGAGCAGCTGCAGCCTCAGCTCGGGGGGCGTGTCGATGAGGAGGTTGCCGCCCTCCAGGCCGAGGAGGGCACCATGCCGGGTGCGCCGGTCGCGCGGGTCGGCCGAGGTGCAGGTGGCGCACGAGCAGCCGATCACCGGAACGCCGAAGGAAGTTCCCGTGCCGAGGAAGGTGAGGCGCAATTACAACTGCTCCACTCGCATCGTGTTCGTCGATCCCGGCTTGTGGAACGGCAGTCCCGAGGTGACGATCACCGGGTCGCCGGTGCGGCCCATCCCCGAGCCCAGGACGACGCGCTTCCCGAAGTCGGTCAGGTTCTGGTAGGTGATGGCGCCCTTGTCGGCCAGGACCGGACGCACTCCCCAGACGCCGCAGAGCTGCCGGTGGACCTTGGGCTCGGTGCAGACGGAGAAGATCGGGATGGGCGGGCGGTATGAAGCCACCAGCCGGGCCGAGAAGCCGCTCCGCGTGATGACGATGATCGCCGGGGCGTCGAGGTCGCGGGCGGAATGCACCGAAGAGGCGGCGACCGCGTGTTCCCGCGGCGAGGCGCCCCGCCGCTGCACGGGTCCCATCTGGTCGAGGTAGTGGGGTCCCTTGTTCAGCACCCCGCTCTCCTCGATCTCGGCCGCGATCCGGACCATGACCTTGAGCGTGCGCACGGGATGCTTGCCGACCGCGGTCTCCCCCGAGAGCATCACCGCGTCGGTCCCGTCGAGGATCGCGTTGGCGACATCGGAGGTCTCGGCGCGGGTGGGGCTGGGGTAGGTGGTCATCGACTCGAGCATCTGGGTCGCGGTGATGACGGGGCAGGCGTACCCGTTCGCCGCCTGGATGATGCGCTTCTGCGCCAGCGGCACCGAAGCGTATGGGAGCTCGACCCCGAGGTCGCCGCGCGCCACCATCACCGCGTCGCTGAAGGCCAGGATCCCGTCCAGTTCGTCCAGCGCCTGCGCCTTCTCGATCTTGCTCACCAGCCACGCCCGTCCCTTGATCCTGTCCTTGATCCCCAGGACGTCGTTCACGTTGCGCACGAAGGACAGGCCGATGTACTCCACGTCCATGTCGAGCGCGACCTCGAGGTCCTGCTCGTCCTTTTCGGTGATCGAGGGGGTGTCGACGCTGATCCCGGGGAGGTTCATCCCCTTGCGGGACCGCACGATACCCCCGCGGAGCACCCTGAAGACCGCCCGCGTGCCGTCGGTGTTCACGCATTCCAGCTCCAGCTGTCCGTCGTCCAGGAGGAGCTGCGTGCCGCGGGTCACCTCCCTGGCGAGGCGGGTGTAGGAGGTGGGGAGTTCGTCGCTCGCGTGTTCGCCCTCGGGGGCGATGGCTACCGTGGAGCCGTCGTGCAGGTGCACCGGTTCGTCGAGATGTCCGATTCGCAGCTTGGGGCCCTGGAGGTCGACCAGGATCGCCACCGGGCGGCCCGTTCTGCGGGAGGCCTCGCGCACGAGGCGCATCCCGCGGCGGTGGTGCTCGTGGTGTCCGTGCGACATGTTGATCCGGGCGATGTCCATGCCGGCGCGCACGAGATCGGTCACCACCTCCGGCGTGGAGGCGGCGGGACCCATCGTGGCGACCACCTTGGTTCTCATCATTGCTGTCGTTGCCTCCTGGACACTCTCGCGCGGTGGGCACGGCGAGGGTAGCCGTTCGGTCCGGCGTGACCCCATGCGCCGCGGTGAAGCTACCCCGGCCCGCCCACCGGGACCATATTCGCGAAGTGGGAGCCCGCGAATGGATCCGCGCGGGCACCGAGACGCCGTCGACCGCACGACAGAATGGAAACGACTTGGATCATCCCGTCACGTACATCGACGACCCGAAGGGCCTGGGACGGCTCGGGCGGTCCCTGGCCGGCGCCGACATCGCGGTGGACTGCGAGGCGGCGGGCTACCACCGCTACTCGGACCGGCTCTGCCTGCTGCAGCTGTCGACCCCTTCCGGGACTTTCGTTCTCGACCCCCTGGCCGTCGACCTGACGGGAGCGCTCAAGCCGGTCCTGGAAGATCCCGCCCACCGTGTGCTCATGCACGGCGGCAGCTACGACCTGCGGCTCCTGCGCCGCGACCTCGACATCGCGGTGGGCCGCGTCTTCGACACACAGGTGGCCGCCGGCTTTCTGGGCGAACCCGCGATCGGGCTCCAGGCACTCCTCGAGAAGCACCTCGGCATCCGGGTCGCGAAGAAGTTCCAGCGGGCCGACTGGGCCCGCAGGCCCCTGACCGGCGAGATGATCGCCTACGCCGCCGGGGACACCCGCCACCTGCACCGGCTGGCGGCCGTCCTGGAGGAGAGACTCGGCGGCCTGGAGCGCCTGGGCTGGGTGGAGGAGGAGTGCGCCCGCCTGGTCGAGGACGCGGCGGAGGGTGGGGAACGCGAACCTCCGGCCGACCCGGTCACCCGTGTCAAGGGGGCCCGGCGGCTCGGTCCCCGCGCCGTGACCGCGCTGCGCGAGGCGATCGCGTGGCGGGACCGTATCGCGCGTTCCCGCGACCGCGCGCCCTTCCGGGTCGCCTCCGACGCCGCGCTGCTGGCTGCCGTGACGGCCCGGCCGGCTTCGCTGGCGGAACTCAGGGGCGTCAGGGGGTTCCCGCGACGCCTGCCCGCGTCTGAGGGACGGTCGCTGCTGGCGGCGCTCGCGAGGGTGCGCCGGATGGAAGCGCGCGATCTGTCGCCGTATCCGGTGTCGCGGAAGGGCAGGGGCCGTCCCACTCCCGAGGAGGAAGCCGCCTTCGACCGGCTGAGCGCGGTGCGCAACGAGGTGGCCGCGAATCTGGAGCTGGAGCGGGGCCGGGTGATGGCCAACCACCTGCTGCGGGAGGTCGCCGCCGCTTGGCCTCGCACCCTGGCCGAGCTGGGGGCCGTGCGCGGCGTGCGCCGGTGGCAGGTGGAGGTCCTGGGCGGGAAGCTGGTGGACGTGCTCCAGTAGAGTGGCCCGCAGACGGGGCCGGGTCGTTCAGGCCGTTCAGCCCCCCCGGGCCTCCAGTTCGCGCTTGTACTCGATGCAGTAGCGGGCGTGGGGCAGCGCGTCGAGGCGTTCGAAGCTGATGGGCCGGCCGGTGGCGTGACAGCGGCCGAAGTTGTCCGGATCCCGGTAGAGCCGCCTGAGCGCCTCCTGCAGGCGGTAGAAGTAGCGGCCTTCCTTGGTCGCGAAGAGGGCGGCCTTCTCCCGCTCCATCGCCTCGGTGCCCTGGTCGGCCATGTGATCCGTGTAGGCGGCGAGATCGGAGTCCCCCGACGCCCGGTCCGACTGGGCGGCCCGGTTGAACAGGCCCAGCCCCCGAAGCGCCCTCTCGCGCTCCTCGAGAAGCCTCTTCTCCAGGTGGGCCAGCTGTTCCTTCGAGAGCACGGGTCCCAAACCGTTCGTGGCGCGTCGCGCGCCGTTCGGATTCGGTAGCGACATCGTTTGCGTCCCTCTCTTGCCGTCGGACGTTACGAAGGAAATGTACACGCCCCCGCGCCGCCAACCAATTCCCCCGTGGAATGTTATCTTCCCTTCGCGCGGGAGCGCCACCCCGCTGCGAGCCAACGACTTCGGTCAACGAGGAGTTCGAACCCCTGGAAACGATCGACTGCCGCAGGCACCCCGGCCGCCCCACACCGGCCCTGCCCCGTCCCCCCTTCCGC
>CAZTOF010000592.1:0-2543 GCA_964615515.1 uncultured Gemmatimonadaceae bacterium | reverse complement strand
AACGCCTCCCGCGCCACCGTCGCCCGGTTCGTCCAAGCTGGCGCGCCGCCGGCGCGGCCGGGCCGCGCCCACCCCCAACCCTCCTCCGTCGGCGCCCGCGCGGCCCTCTCCAGGTCCGCCACCGACTCGGTCATATGCCTGGCCCTCCGTCAGGGGCCGCGCCCCCCACGAATTGCGCCTTGCGCGGGTGCGCTTCCAGACTTGCCGCCGCCCTTCCCCTATGCGGGGGCGCCGGGTCCGGTCCGGGCCGGTCAGCGTAGGTGTCGAGCGCCTCGCGGGCCATGTAAGCCGACGCGCCGTCGCCGAAGTGCTCCAGAAGCGTGCGTCCGATGTCGGAATCCGCGCGGCCGGCCACAGCCTCCGGGTAGGGGCCAACGTGTCCATGGCCTCGCGGGGCACCTCCCTCGTCGCCATGCAGCAGGCGAGAGGGTGGGCCGCCCCCGACATGCCGGCCTATCCCGTCCGAAAAGCGCTTCCTACCGCCCCCCGGCCCCCGGACACGGCTTCGGCTGGGTCGGCGGCTCGGCAAATCCCACGCCGGGGGGCAGAGTGACGCCCAGCCGCTCGGCTTCCTCCCTTGTCAGCGCCCACCCGAGGGGCTTCCGGCCCGGCGGGCGCTCGACCAGCTTCGGCGGGGGGCGGTGCTCCCCGACGATCCGCTCGTACTCGCACCGGAAGGCGTCGCCGTACTCCGCGACCAGCCGCCCGACCGCGCGCCCCTCCCAAACGTCTTCGCGGAGCGTGCTTTCGTAGCCGAAGCCCCCACCGCCGGAGCCGATGGCGGGGGCGGAAGCCAAGTCCAGAACGACGGCCCGCAACGCCTCCAGTTCCGGCGTTCCGTCCTGCGTCCGGTGCGCGATCATGGATTTCGCGGCGACGTACCGGGCATACGGGGAGACATCGCCGTCACGGGCGATCTCCCGGACCAGAGCATGTACTTCCGGGTTGGCGCTTCCCCCCCACGCCCACACCGACAGGTGTAACCGGCCTTCGTCGTAGTCCCGGCGAAAGCTGTCTATCCGAAAGCGTTCAAACCGGGCTGCGTCCGCCGGACATTCGCGCGCGCTCGAACCTACGGCTGCCAGCAGTTTGTCGCGTACCAGCGGGTCGGCTTTCGCCTTGGCGAGCAGCCCGTCGTACACGGCCCCGGCCCACCCGCCGTCGGACGGGCAACCCATCCGGAACATCTTGCGGGGGTCCCGCTCGCCCGCCGCCACCATGCGTACGTATTCGGCGGGGGCGCCGTGGAAGCCGAGGTAGAGAAGGTCGCGGGGAATCTCGTAGACGGTCTGGGCCGCCACCGGGAGCGGCGACAGGGCCGTCAGCACGGCGGCCAACCGGAGAATCGGTCGGATGGTCATTGGCCTTTCCTTTCTCAGAAGATGGAATCGCAGGTTGGATGCAGGGGGCGGTCGGGCGGGGGCTCGTGGTCCGCCGTATCAGTGTGGGGGAACGCTGGATAGTAGCCATTGTCCGACGGGTCCTTGTACATGTACACCGACGAATCGGCGTGGTTGCCGTGAACGTAGTGGTGGCTCATTCCCAAGTCGAATGCGTGACCGGCGTATAGCTCAATGCCGAGAACCCATGGGCTTTGGGTGGTATCCCCCTCGATCAGCAACCGCGCTTGGTCCTCCGTCTCCGTGACGATCCCCTCGGCCATGGCGGCGGCGTCGCCGCAGCCCCCGGCCCTGCGCCACAGAATCTTGTTGAGTTGCCCTTGGTGGCCACTGCCGCCGTTCGCCCCCGTGCCTTCGTGGCCGGTCGTTCCGGCCAGCATGTGCTTCGGGTGGGGGGTGTTGTTGTCGGCAACCAGCAAGGTCCAGGCGTTCACCAATTTGCTTCCGTCCCAAATCTCTTTCGGCCCGGTGGAATCGATGCGGGTGTTGACGTGCCACGTTCGGTCGATTTCGTAGGCGTGGTCGGCAACGTAGGCGTACCCGTCGTTCGGGCCTCCGCCGATGGTGGAGACCTCCGCCGTCCCTTGCAGGACGTCCCAGCCAAGGTTCGATCCGGTGCGTACGTCCCGGTTTGATCCAAACTTCAGCGAGTCCCCAAGGATGAGCGAATCGGGCAGGTCCTTTCCCCGCTTGAACCCGGCGGACAGGTACCAGCCGTACACGCGGGGATAGACCTTCAGATCGACGTGCGCGTGCGCCCAGCGGAGCGTGTCCGCCGCCCGCACCATCACCCGTCCGCTTGTCGCGATCTCGCCGCTCCAAACGCTGTCGCGCGTGTCGAGCACCTGCACCGCCGGGAGCTCCTCCTTGTCTCCGTTCCAGATCGTCACCCCCCCGTCCTCCGGAAGGAACCGCCACTGGAAGTGCAGGCTTCCCTCGGCGTTCTTCGTCGTCGCCGTGCATTCGACGGGCTCCCCGCGCACCGGCCGCTGCCGCCCGGTGTGGACCTCGATGCGCTGTTCGCGGAGACGGAGACGCGCGAGGTCCGGCGCGACTTCACGATCCGGTTCCGCAACGTGTACTGGCAGATCCCGGAGCGGGAGGGGGCGCACGTGGCGCCGGGAAGCAAGGTCGTCGTGGAGT
>CAZTOF010000591.1:0-5922 GCA_964615515.1 uncultured Gemmatimonadaceae bacterium | reverse complement strand
GGGGTGGGCCGGTGCGTCGGGATCGCTGACCCGAGGGCGATCATCAGGAGGTGCCGTCCGGTGCGGTTACCGTCCGTTTGCCCGACCGCCATGTTGCCGGTGTGTCGTGGTACCGGAACGGCTGGTGCCACGGATGCTGGTGCCACGGATGGGCTGGCGACGACGCCCCAGGCAACGCAGACTGGAAGGTGCATTGTGGCTGCGAGCGTCAGCTTGCCAGTACCGCGCCGATTCACCGCTGGCTTTCCAGGAAAGGACTGACTGCCTTGGAGGTCATCCTTCACGCCCCACCGGAGCTTTACCTCGATCCCGCAAACCCGCGGCTTGCGGACGAGGAACTCTCCATCAACCAGCAGGACGAGATCGTGCACTGGCTGTGGCGAAACAAGTCCGTGAACGAGCTAGTCGACTCCATTCTGGCGAATGGCTTCTGGGAGCATGAGGAGTTGTTCGCGACCGAAGAGGAAGGCCGCCTCGTCGTGGTCGAGGGCAACCGACGGCTCGCGGCTGTCAAGATCTTGTCAGATCCTGACCTGCGCGAACGCCTCAAGATCCCGTTGACGACACAGCCGTCGGAGGAGGTCCTCGAGTCAATCCGACAGCTCCCGGTGATCCATGCGACGAGAGAGGAGCTATGGGGCTTCGTGGGGTTCAAGCATGTCAACGGACCGCAGGCCTGGGATTCCATTGCCAAGGCGGAGTACGTATTCCGCGTTCGACTTGACTTCGGGCTCGATCTTGCTGAGATCGCGTCGGCGATCGGAGACCGCCACGCGACTGTGGCGCGCCTGTACCGGGGATACGTCGTACTTCGACAGGCCCAGGATCAATTCGGTTTCGATACGAGCGATACTCGGCACAGACGTTTCCCCTTCTCGCACCTGTGGACGGCATTGGGGTATGTCTCCATTCGGAAATACCTGGGAGTGGACCCCGGCGCGCTTGAGCGCGAGAACCCCATTCCCGAAGAGCGCCTGCCGCGATTGGAGTACCTCATGCGATGGCTCTTCGGGAGCCAGTCCCAAGACATCGAGGCGATAGTTCGTCGGCAGAATCCCGACCTTCGCGACCTTGCGCGGGCTCTTGAGGTCCAGAAGGGCATAGACCTGCTGGAGAGCGGGAGGTCCCTGGCGGTGGCGCTCGACGCCTCACTCGGCGACGCTCACCTCTTCAGGGTCGCGCTCACCAGGTCCGACGACCGTGCGCGAGAGGCGATGCGGTTCGTCTCGACCGGCTTTGGAGGCGAAGAGGATCTGGTGGAGAGGGGGAGCAGCCTCCTTCGTCAGGCGGAGTCGCTCAAGAAGGTCATGACATCGGATGAGCATTGATCGCTGACCCAAGTCTGGCGGTAGAGGACAGCGCCGATCGCTTGGAGTGGGCATGCTTGGCTGACGCCGCTGGCCACTTGGCGTGGGCGGATGTGATTGGCCAACTCCGGCTGACCGCCTCCGAGGACGAAGCAGTCACCACCTACGGGGAGCCTGAGGACGGAGTGCCGGGGTCGGGATGGCGACGAATCGAGCCATACGAGACGACGCTGGACGAATGGATCGAAGCCTTGAGCCACCGGGACATGGCTTGCGGGCCGAGTGACGCGTACCCGTTCAGGGTCGGCCAACACGGGCTTCAGCTCCGTCAGCACCCATCCGCTGCGTACTTGTTTCAACTCCTCGTGTGCCTCGGCTTCCAAGAGGACCACAGCGACGGCACCAAGGTCCACAAGCTGTTCGAGGAGTTGAGCGCGGTGGCCGCCGCCCGCTACCTCGGCGACAGCAGGACGGCGGTGGTGTTCGGATCGCCCCGGCGCGATCTCCCCATCGGTTTCCGTGACGCGGTCGGCCACTTGGCCGATCTCCTTGGCGAGGGGAAGGAATGCGCGGAGCGCGAGGCGATGAGTCAGTCCAAGGACGACGCCCTCGATGTGGTGGCGTGGAGGGGATTCCCCGACCGCCGACCCTCGAAGCTGATTCTGTTCGGCCAGTGTGCGGTCGGCCGGCGTTGGAAGGAAAAGACACACGAACTCCAACCGCGACGCTGGTGCAAGAGGAACTTCGCCGGACCGCTCGCCGTGGACCCGATTCCGGCGTTCTTCGTCCCGAGAGTGCTGTCGGAAAGGGATGCGTACGACGCCGGGGGCGACCAGATCCTGTTCGACCGATGCCGTATCGCGGCGCTATGTTCGAGAGCCATAGACGGTCAGTTCGATGATCGGCTGCGAGAGTGGATCGAGGTCGCACTGCAAGCCGGGGATTGCTCATGACGAGCGGGTGCCAACTGACACCGGGGAAGCTGGAAGGGCGTGGCGGGGTCGCGACCTGCGCGGGGGAGCAACGGGACCACGCGGTGCCTGATGACTTCCCGAGGTCCGCGATAAAGGCGGTGAACATCGCCACGGTTCCCCTTCTGTCGCCGCTCCGCTACCCCGGTGGGAAGACCTGGCTGATCCCTCACGTTCGGGAGTGGCTTCGCCTCGACTCCAAGCCGCGGGTGCTGTTCGAACCGTTCTGCGGCGGGGGCATCGTGTCGCTGACGGCCACGATGGAGGACCTGTGCGAGCGCGCCGTCCTCGCCGAGCTCGACCGGGGCGTAGCGGCATTCTGGCATGCCGCTCTACGACACACGGACGACCTGTGTGAGCGCATCCGAGACTTCGAACCCTCCCGGGAGAACGTGACGGCCCTACAGCTTCAGTCGCCACCCGACCTGATCGATCAAGGGTTTCGGACGCTCGTCCTCAATCGAACACGTCGCGGCGGCATATTGGCTCAGGGCGCCTCGCTCCTCAACGCGGGAGAGAACGGGAAGGGCCTCGAGTCGCGCTGGTACGCGCAGACCATCGTCAATCGACTCTTGAACATCAAGAAGCACGAAGCGCGGATCGCATTCGTGGAGGGCGATGGACTCAAGCTCCTTGAGTCGATGGTCCACACCGAGGACGTCGCGATCTTCGTCGATCCGCCCTACACGGCGGGAGGAAAGCGTGCGGGCCAACGCCTCTATGCCCATCACGATGTCGACCCTCGCCGCATCTTCAAGGTCCTAGCGGACTCGAACGTCAACTTTCTGATGACATATGAGCTGGCACCCGAAATCGGCAAGCTCGTCCGGAGGCACGGCTTCGCGGCGGTCACTGTCACCATGAAGAGCGCCCACCACTTACGGGTGCCGGAGCTGGTAATCTCCAGGCGCGAGATGTTTCGGGAGGATCCCACGCAGAATCCGCGTAGGCCATAGTTGGGGGCAGATCGATTGGGATCGCTGGCTCATGCCGCCTGCCGAGCGCGGTTGCGGTAGCTCGCGACCCAGTCGACCACCTCCTGTAGCTTGTCGTACGCCTCGATTTCGACACCGGCTTCAACCAGCCGCCCTGCCTCCGAAACCCGACGGGGAACTCGAAGCCGGTGAAGGACGTTGCCCAGCCTGCTCACATCGCGGCGGAACTTCAGGTCGTCCACGGCAAACGGGACGATCATGTAGGGAATGAATCGCGTTACCGGCGGGTCCGAGAACCAGCTGTGGTGGAACGCGCCCTGATTGCCGAGCAGTGACTTCTGCCTCCAGTTCCGGCCGGTGGCTACCTGGGCCGCCGCGAACAGGAATCCGGGCTGTCGGTCCGGATGGAGACGGGCGGCGAAGACGTCAACCTCGTCGTCCTTGGCGTGCTTGGGCGCACCGGGCTTCCGGCGGACGGTACCGTCATCAAAGCTCGACCAGATCTCTCCGAGTTTCGTCAGAAACGAGGAGCCGTCAGGGCGCGGGAAGCCGAAGCTCCATGCAACGCCTTGGATCTCCGCGGCCAGCGCCGCCGTGCTCATGTATTGGAATAGCTGCCGCAGCCTACGGATCTCCCATTCCTCGGGTCTCAACCGGGAACCGTCAAGGACCGGTGTCTGCAAATTCGACAGGACGAGACTCAGGACATAAGCGCACCGTCCAAGCGAGTGCCCGACATCCTCGTAGCTCAGGATATCGCCATCGTGGTCGAGCCGGAACGGATACTCATCCCCGAGTACGTCGCTACGCTGCTCAATGCGCTGAACGACCTCGGATACAAGCTCTTCCAGCCCGTCTCTCATCTCATCTTCAAGATCGGAGGACTCCTCGTCGGCACCGATCGAAGCCTCGTTCGCAATATCGGAAGTCCGGACGAATCCGTCGCCGTCGAAGAAGGCGTGAAGCTCCAGGAAGTCGGCAGCCACATCGGCACTTCGAGACCTGCCGCTGAGCTCGTCGAGCGGAAGATACAGGCCCATTCTCGCCGGCACCCTACCGGCCTCCGGCCTTCCGGTGCCTCTCCTTCATCCTAGAGTGCAGTACGTCGGCCGTTTCCTTGATGTCCTCCGACACCTCGAGCAACGACTCGTCCCTCCCGTCATAAGCTCTCACGGAGCCGACCGCCGCTTGGAGCGCCCATCGGGCCTCGATCAGAGAGGTGGTGAACCGTGTGGTCACCGGCTCGGCGACCTCATGCGCGCGATCAAGGCTCCTGGTCACCCGGAGTTCATGAACCGCTTCGGGCTTCGCGAGCACTTCGCCGAGGTGCTTGATGTCGGGATTCTGCCTCTTCACGACGGGCTTCTCGTCATCGAGCTTGGACCCGTAGATCCAACGGAGTACCCGACGCAGCTCCGGCATCCGTTCGGCCGGCACGGGATTGGGCTTGGGATCATACTTCGCCCAGCCACGGGGGAGGCCCAGATACTCCATGTATTGGGACCGTGCCAACGCCGTATAGAGATGGGAGAAATTGAACTTCAGGGGAACGCGGTCCTCGACATCGAACAACTCCTCCTGGGCAGCTTGTTCCAAAACGTAGATTCCCGCCACCATGCGCTTGATCGTGTCGTGGCGATCCCCGATGGATCTCGCGATTTCGTCCAGCCCGACCCCCGTTTCCTTGTACCACGCGGCCGCGAAACTGGCTTTCGCATACGCGTCCCACTTCTGGGGGCCGTTGATGTGCTTGAAGCCGATCAGCGGGCGCGCCTGCTCCCGGTTGGGGACGCGGTAGACTGTCACCTCCGTGAACGTGGGGCGGAGACTTTCCGGGATCTCCGGGACGACCAGATTCAGCCGCTCGTCACGACGAATTCGCGACACGAGATCCGGTTCGCAAAGCAGCCGGATGGTCGCGAGACGCCGGTTCCCCTCCAGCACCACGAGCTTCGCGTCTGTGCCCTCCATGACCACGAGGGGCTCAATATCCAGGTACCCGTTGGAGGACATCGACTGAATTAGCTCGTCGAGCTCGGCGCTTCGGTAGAGCCGGGCGATGAGCGCCTCGTCCGAATGATGACCCGCCCGACCGGCCAAGCGCGGATTCCGGCGATCCAGCCGAAGGCAATCGACTGGGACCTTCGTGGGCTCTTCAATTCCTGGGAGGTTCATACATCTCTCTCTCCGTGTTCGCGCGGGCTGGACGAGGCCTGATGGGATCGCGGCAGCCGAAGAGGCGACCGCTGCGGCACGGAGGCGACGTTCACCGCCGAAATGGCCGACGCCGGAAAGTCGCCCGGCACGGTTTCATCCGGCTGCACCCCATAAGTTGCTGAACGGTCGGCAACCGACTCGCGGCAAGCTTGGGTCTCCATGCTTGAACCGGACGGCGGCTCGCCAGCTTTACGAACGGTTGATGGCACGGCTTGCTCCCTGGACGCTTTCTTCGTCACGTTCGCGCACCGTGGGATTGGGGTCAAGAGGCCGGCGACCGGGAGGCGGCCGCCGGAGACGACCGCAATCCGTCCAGGTGACAACCCCGCGACCGCCACCCTCCGCCGTACCAGCCCCGAGCCCGATGCGACCCTTCGCGCCCGTCACGCCAGGGTATCCCGGTGCGACGAATTGCCCGGCCTGTTTCGCGCCCCAACACTGACGCCTGCGCTGCGCTACCCGTCCCCCGACCCCGACTCGGCCGTGCCGGAC
>CAZTOF010000590.1:0-6394 GCA_964615515.1 uncultured Gemmatimonadaceae bacterium | reverse complement strand
ACCCCCGCGTCCTCGAGATCATCGACGAGGTGGACCGCCTCATGCGGGGCGAGTCGAGCACGGGCCGGATGCGCATGGAGATCGACACCGAGAACTGGTCCCGCTCGCTCGAGATGAGCGTCTGGTCGCTCGGCACGGAGTACTCGCTGATCCGCGTCGAGAGTCCGCCGCGCGAGGCCGGCACCGCGACCCTCAAGGTCGGGAACGAGGTCTGGAACTACCTGCCCCGCGCCGACCGCACCATCAGGATCCCGCCTTCGATGATGCTCGGCTCGTGGATGGGCTCCCACTTCACCAACGACGACCTGGTCAAGGAGAGCCGTCTGATCGAGGACTACGACATCGTCATCTCCTTCGAGGGCGACCGCGACGGCGAGGCGGTGTGGGAGTTCACGATGACGCCCAGGCCCGAGGCGCCGGTGATCTGGGGCCGGATCGAGCAGCAGATCCGCAAGCGGGACCGCATGCCGCTGTGGGCACACTACTACGACGAGGACGGGACCCTCTCGCGCACCATCACCTTTTCGGACTTCACCATGATGGGCGGCCGCATGGTGCCGGCCCGCACGGTCATCGAACCCGCGGAGGAGGAGGAGCGCACGGTGGTGATCTACCAGCGGCTGGAGTTCGACGTCGGGCTGAAGGAGGACTTTTTCAGCCTGCGCAACCTGCGGGCGAGGCAATGACGGACCGGAACCCCCGGGGCCGACGCACGGGATGCGTAGCCCGCACCGGGCGGACGCCCGCCGTCCGGTTTCACGGGCTGTTCGCTCATCCGTACATGGCGTTGGGCAGGAATGTGGCGAGGCCCGGCGACAATGCGATCAGAATCAGCGCCGCGAGCAGCGCGAGCCAGAACGGTATGATGCCCCGGAACATCGTGCGGACCGGCACGTCGGGAGCGACGCCCTTCACGACGAAGATGTTCAGCCCGACCGGGGGCGAGATCAGGCCCATCTCCAGCGTGATGACGACCATCACGCCGAACCAGATCATGTCGACGCCCAGGGACTCGAGAATCGGCTGAACCAGGGGGACGGTCAGGACCAGCATCGCGAATCCGTCGAGAAAGGTGCCGAGCACGATGAACATGACCAGTACCAGCAGGACGACCTGAGCACCCGAAAAGCCCTGTTCGGCCACCCACTCGGACGCCGTGAACGCCACGCCGGTCAATCCGAGAAAGACCTTGAACACGAATGCCCCGAACAGCACCAGAAACGCGGTGCCGCTGGCCTTCAGCGTGGCACCGGCCACCTCGATCACGGTCTCCCGGTTCAGCGCGCGGCGTGCGCAGGCGGCGATCAGCGTCAGCAGCGCCCCCACTCCCGCCGCCTCGATGGCGGAGAAGACGCCGGCGTAGATGCCGCCGATGGTCACGACGACGATCCCCACGATCCAACCGGCCCTCGCGGTGGCCCGCAGTCGGTCGCGCCACGCCACGGGCTCTTCGGCGTGCGGCGCCTTGCCCGGATCGCGTCTCACGACGATCGAGACGGCGAGCACGAACAGGAGCGTGAGCAGAATCCCGGGGATCACGCCGGCCATGAACAGGCGTCCGATGCTCTCTTCGGTGATGATCCCGTAGATCACCAGGCCCGCCGAAGGGGGGATCAGTATGCCGAGCGTTCCCCCGGCGGCGATCGCTCCCGTCGCCAGGGAGTCGTCGTACCTGTACCGCCGCATCTCGGGAAGGGACACCCGGCCCATGGTCAGCGCTGCGGCCAGCGACGAGCCCGAAAGAGCCGAAAATCCGGCGCATGCGACGATGGACGCGGACGCGAGGCTGCCGCGAACCCGCCCGAGCCAGCTGTGAGCGGCACGGTACAGGTCCTGGCTCATCCCGGAGACCACGGCCAGATTGCCCATCAGCATGAAGAGCGGCAGGATCGTGAGGGGATACCGCGAGGCCACCGCGAACATCTCCCCCGCCAGGACCGGCACTGCGGCACCGGGGCGGATCAGAGCGATTCCCACTACCCCGACGATCATCATCGCCAGCCCCACGGGCATGCGGATCAGGAGCAGAACGAGGAGAGCCAGGAAGCCCAGCAGGGCGATGCCCGTTCCGTCCATCATTCGGCCGGCTCGTTGGGATCCTCGGTATGCCATGCCGCCAACCCCACGAGGAGCTGGGACGCGAGCAGCAGTCCGTAGGTGGCCAGAGACGCGCCCAGCGCGTAGTAGAACGGCCTGTGCGGGATCGACACGCTGCCGGTCACGGCACCGCAGGCAAGGCCGCAACTGCCGTGTGCGAACAGGGCGTACGCAGCCAGCGCGGTCACCCCCACGCCGAGTAGTCGCGCGACCAGGTCCGTGATTCTGGTCACGGGCCGGCCCCAGAAGCGCGCGATCAGGTTCACGCAGACGTGAGAGCCCTCGACCGCGCCATAGGCGATCGCACCCGCCACCACGACGGTGAGCGACATCGTGGAGAGATCCTCGATCCAATGCAGCGAGTCGTTCATAACATAGCGCCGGAAGACCTCGGCTACGGTGACGCCCAGGAGCACGGCGAGCGCGATTCCCCCAACGGCCACGAAAGCCGCCGCCAATCGCCGGCAATACGTTTCGGCCCGCGCGAAATGGTCCCGGTAGTTCTCGAAGACGGTCACGGCTCTCCGCGCAGCGATGTGGTCTCGACTCCGGGACCCGCGTCTTCCTGCGCGCCGCGCGGTCCGGCGGTCACTCATCGTGCCCCGCTGAACAACCGGATGACCTCGCCGACCGTCATGTCGCCCACCTGGCGCGCAAGCCCTGCTTCACGGAGAGAAGCGATCGCCAGTTCGAAACGGCGCTTTTCGCTCTCCGGAAGATCGATGATCTCGACACCCGCCTCCATGGCCATCCGCAGGCCCTCGGCTCCCGCGCGTGCCCATGCAGCGGCTCCGGCCAGGGCCAGGGAGTCGTCCGCAACCCGGTCGACCCAGCCCCGCTCCTCCGGAGAAAGGGCGTCGTATGCCCCCTGGTTCATCAGCAGAACGAACGGCAGCCCGGACAGAGGAAGCCAGGTGGTCAGGTAGGAGGCCGGCTCGTGGAGCTGGAACGCGACGATCCCCGACGGCGAGATGGCGACCCCGTCGATGACTCCTGTTGTGAGACTCTGGTGGACAACCGTACCGGGCTGCATGACGGCGCTTGCGCCGAGCGCTTCGATGAACGGGATGGCGCTGCGGGTCGAGACCCGGATCTTGAGTCCGCGCATGTCCTCGAGCGTCCGCACCGGTCTGTCGCGGGTGAGCAGCACCGGGGCGTCGTTGGCCCAGATCGCCAGAACCCTGGCCTCGTACTCCGGCTCTAGAACCGACCGGGCGTGCCGCATGGCCTCGGTGCACTCCGTTGCGGTCTTGCAGACGCCCGGGTAGGCGATCAGGTCGGTCTTCGGAAACAGGTCCGAGGTGTAGGCGGGCACGGCAAGGGCGATGTCGGCCACGCCGCTGAGCAGCATCGAGTACTGGGCCGGCGCGGATGAGTTGAGGGCGCCCGCGGGGTACTGTTTGACCGTCAACCTGCCGCCCGAGAGTTCGGAGAGCTTGTGGGCCAACGGCGTGAACATCGCCTCGTTCAGAGCGTGATCGGCAGACAGGAAGTGCGCCAGCGACAGCTCCCTGGTGTCGGACGCCGGCCGGCATCCCGCCGCGAACGGCAATACGGCCGCGAGGGCGAGGAGGAGGAACCCGCGCGGATTCCGTCCGCGGGCTCCCGGCAGCCCCTGGTTGAATCCCCGCGAGCACCGAGGGCGGCGAGGCGCCGGGCTGGCGCGGGTTCCCGGGATCGGCCTGGCCGCCATTCTCAGGATTTGTCCCCGGGGGCGGAGGAAACCCGCAGAGTCAGAATGTCCATGTCGTGAAACTGCTGGTGCCGGACCGAGGAAGCGAGGTGTCTGAGCAGTCGGAGCGAGATCTCATGCTCCACCCGGGCCACTCTGGTCTGCTCCTCGAGCCATTCCAGGCGGTCCTGAAGATTGAGTTCACCGCTGCCGGCCGCGCCCACCCTGAATTCCAGCACGGCCTCTCCGTCGTCCTCGCGCGCGGTCAGCAGCAATTCCCGTATCTCACGCCCGGGAGCCTCCCCCACAGCGTCCACGTCCCCGCGCGACTGCATAAGGGTGAGCAAGGTCTCCTCGCCGGCCGCATCGAGGCGCTCCACGATCGCCTCGAGGCCGTTGCGCGCGGCGAACGTCTCGATGAACTCCCTGATCCGGGGCAGCTCGGCCGCATCGAGCTTGCCCCTGAACCGGCTCTTCCGCCGAACCGAGAGCGCCGTCAGGACCAGTGCCAACAGACCCCCCGTGGTCAGTCCGTTGCTCAACAGACCGCCCGCGAATTCCGCGAAGAAGGCGGGAAGGATCATGTCGAATTCGAATGCGACACCCGTCCAGAACGAGACTCCCGCGATGAGGCCGTTGCGGGGGTTCGCGCCCATGCTCCTTACGGCTTCGCGCATCCCGACCGCGAACAGCGTGGCCATGACCACGGCGATGGAGGCGGCCACCACGCCGGCCGGGATGGCGAGGAAGAGCGCGAGCGTCTTCGGCAGGAAGGCCAATGCGAGGAAGACCAGTCCGGCCGCGACCGCGGTGCTGCGAGCCGCAACGCCGGTGACTTCGACGGCGGCCACCGCACCGGCATGGGGCGTGTTGGGCATCGTTCCCGCCAGCCCCGCCAGCAGATTCCCGGCGCCCTCGGCGGCAACGGCCCTCTGCACCGCGCGATAGTCCACCGCCCGCGGCCGGCGCCACGCCACGCGCTGGGCCCCGACCGCGACGGCGATCGACTTCGTCGAGCCGACCAGCGCGACGAACAGGAATGCCGGCAGCAGCGTCCAGAACGGCGGTCCGAAGCCGAGGTCCAGCCCGGGCAGCCGGCCGTCCGGGATGCCGAACCAAGCGGCATCGGCGACACGTGCGGTGTCGTAGATCCCGAAGAAGGCGCTCACGAGGGAGCCGGCGACGATGCCGGCGGCCGGGGCCCAGAGACGCAATGTTCCCTTCGCCTTGAGGGCGATCCCCACGATGGTCGAGATCGTTGCGACGGCACTCACGAGCCCGGCGTGCGCGGGGGCTCCGGGCGGCAGCTCGTTCAGCATGTCGAAGAGAATCGGCATCACGGTGACGGGAAGGAGCATGATCACCGTGCCCGTGACGACAGGCGTGAGAACCCGGTGCAGCAGCGAGAGCCGCGCCGAAAGCGCCCCCTGAGCGATCGCGGAAATCACGACCAGGGTGGCGAGCAATCCCGGCCCGCCCTGAACGAGCGCCTCTACGCAGACGGCGATGAAGATCGCCGAGCTGATGTGCGTCAGAGCGTAGCCTGCCCCGATCCGTCGCACGCGCGCGCCCTGCAGGATTGCCGATACGCCGCATGCCAGGACCGATGCGAACACCGCCCACATGACGAGTTCCCCGGCCCCGGCCGCGCGAAACACGATCGTCGGCATCAGCACCGCCCCATTCAGGGCCAGGGCGGCGAGCTGCGCGCCGAGCGCAAGCGCGAACGGCCCGGGAATCCGGTCGCCGACCTCGTAGCGCAGGTCTTCGTTGGAACGCATCCGCGAACGCTTCAAGTGGCTCCCCTTGCCCGGGTATGTCCTTTCCTCCAAGTGACTTGCCTTGCTCCACGCTGAGTCGGTATCGTACACTTGGCCATATCCACGCAGCAAGCGGACACAGCTCCCGCATACCCCGACAAATCAACTCGCAGATCCCGAAGGAGTCTCAAAGTGGCAGCCTACACCGTGATCAGGACGAAGGTTCACGATCCCGAGGCCTATTCGACATTCGTGGAGAGAGTGACGGCCCTGATGCCCGAATTCGGCGGCGAATTCGCGGTGCGGGCGGACAGGTGCGTGACGCTCGAGGGCGAGGAACCCGATATCGTCGTCATCCAGCGCTTTCCCGACATGGGGTCGGCGCAGGCGTACTACGACCACCCTGAGTATCGGGAGGCCTTGAGGCTCGTTCGCGGCGCCTGCACCCGGCAAGTCGTGATTGTCGAGGGTGTCTCGTAGCAGCTGATGGACAGGCCCGCAGGGGCACCGAGACCGGTGAAGCTCCAGGCTATTCCCACTTCAAAGCGCCTTGTCGGCCCGGTGCCCAGCCGCTCTCGGGAGGTTGTCCGCAGACACCTGGTGGTTGGGATCGCGGCGGTCGCGGCATCCATCGCCGTGGCGCCCGCCCGGGCCCAGGATCCCCCACCCGAACCCGACTCGGTTGTCAGGCTGCAGCCGCTGGTCGTGACCGCCAGGAACCGGGAGGAACTCCTTCAGAGCGTCCCGCTGGCGGTTTCGGCCTTCTCCGGTCGTGATCTGGAGCTTGGTCAGGTCGGAACGACCGATCGGCTTGGCCAGATCATGCCGAACGTCAACTTCAACCATTCCGGCGCTCTCGCGGGGA
>CAZTOF010000589.1:0-6614 GCA_964615515.1 uncultured Gemmatimonadaceae bacterium | reverse complement strand
GACATCTACTTCCTGCAGGTGCGTCCGTTCCGCCGCCCTGCCCCTCGCGGTAGTCGCGGCGGAACGGACGCACCTGCAGGAAGTAGATGTCGGTCAGGGCTTCGTTCGCCGCCGGAGCGTTGTCGCGCGCGATGGCGTGATAGGCGACGAGGTCCCCCGTCTCCAGCTCGTGGTCCTCCATGAAGACGGTGTGTCCGGCGGTCACCTCCGTCATCGGCGCACCGGACGCGGCGTGGAGGGGCACCGTGTCCCAGGGGCCGCCGTTCACATTGTAGACCAGGAGGATTTCGGACAGCCCCAGGTCGTCGTCGGCGCGGGCCTCGAGGAAGACCTCCTCGATGGCGCTGACCGAGATGTCGCGCCCCGGCTTCGCGAAGGAGACCGACGGGCCCTGGTCGCGGAGCACGTCGATGCGGTAGTCGGGGGCGCCGGTGACCCAGGTCCCTTCGTGGGCGAGGAACCGGATGCCGTAGAACCCGCGCTCGCGCACCGTGAAGGAGCCCGTGAAGGCGCCCTCCGGCCCGGCCTCCATGGCGATCGTGTCGCCCGAGTCCATCACGAGGAGGGCGCCGGGCGAGGGGATGGTGGGGGTGACCGCGAGGCTGACCCGGGTCCCGGCCAAGGCGGCCACGTCGCCGCCGTACTCGAAGCGGCGCGGCTCGAGGCCCGTGTAGCGCGGGAAGTGGTAGACCATCTCCAGACGGTCCACCGCCGGCAGGTCGGCGACGGTCACCGTGAAGGTGCCGGAGCGCACGCCGGCGGCTTCGACGTAGTAGGCGGTCTCCTCGGCGACGTTCAGGAGCAGTCCGTCGAACGATCCCGTGCCGTCCTCGATCATGGGCATGGCCACGAAGCCGCTCATCGCCGCCTCGCGGGTGTGGAGGACGACATCGTCGGAGTCGAAGCCGTGCAGAGTGGCCGCGACCAGGAGGTCGGAGTTGCGCGAGATGGTGGTGTCGCCGGGCCGGACCGCCACGCTGTAGGGGTTGACCGACTCGGCCGCGCGGGCCGGGAGGAAGAGGGCGGACATGCCGTGGCGCAGGAAACCCGGGCCGAGGACGATGAAGAGGACGCAGGCCAGGGTGAGGCCCCCCAGCACACTGGAGGAGCGTCGGATCGAGGTCCGCTCGATGCCCCGGCCATAGTCGATCCCGCGGCACTGGTGCACCGCGTTCCTGACGACCTCCTGGAGCAGCGGCGAACGCTCCAGTTCTTCGCTCCGGCGGGTGGACTCGACGGCGGTGAGGACGCGGGACTGGAGCGACGGTTCGTTCTCCTCCAGGTAGAGGGCGACGCGGTCGTCGGAGACGGGACGCAGCAGGGGCCAGAGGACGGAGCGGACGAGGAAGAACGCGACGACGAGCCAGAGGAGGACCCGGAACGCGATGACGGCTTCGGGCTGGAAGCGCAGGAACTCGAGAGTGGAGGCGGAGACGAGGAAGGTCAGCAGGGTCCCGGCGAGGGTGAGGGCGAGTCCGCGCAGGACGAGCTTCAGCCGCCAGCGGCGCCGGACCTGGCGCACGGCGCGCAGGAGCTGGTCGCGGGTTCGCCAGTTGCGTGCGATTGACATATTCCCCCCTTAATCTGTCATGGAATCTGTCACGATCCTGTTCCGGGCCATCAGCGATCTGTCCACGGGCTCCGGACTTCCTACCTTAACTTCGGCGGTATTGCGCCGGGACGCCAGAAACGTCGGTGGTGTTCCGCCGTATGGTTCCAGGTGGGACAGCAGATGTGAGGCCGTCATTCCCGGTGGGGTGCCGGCAACGAGGAAAGGACCAAACCGATGAATCGCTCGCCTACCACTATCCGGTTACCGGTCCCGCGGCAGGGATCCCGTATTCTCCGGTTGTCGCTTCTGCCGGCGGTCGCGTGCCTGTTCGCGTGTGTGGCAGAGGAATTTTTTTTCCTGCCTCCCGAGGCATGCGGGGATATGCCGCCGCAAACGGTGTACGGATCCCGACGACTTGACTGCCGAGGTGAAGTTCGAAGTGGTCGTTCCCAACCGGCCGCCGCGGGTATGCGGATCGGTGCCGCGGCAAAGCTTGTTCTATCAGCAGTCCGCGCTCATCCAGCCCTGCTTCGAAGACCCGGACAATCAGGAATTCACCCTGAGCGCGTGGTCGTCGGACGTGGAGGTTGCCAAGGTCGATGTGCTTGGACTCGCTATCAGGATCCGGGCCCTCTCGCCGGGTACGGCGACCGTTGCGGTCGTGGCCACGGATCCGGGCGGTTTGACCGCCCAGCTGGATGTCCAGGTGCTGGTGCCGAACCGGGCGCCCGTGAGAAGGGGATCGCCGGGTCCGGCCGAGGTGGTCAAGGGGGAATCGAAGCGATGGAGGATGGGCGACTACATCCTGGATCCGGATGGCCAGCAGCTCACCTACAGCGCCTCGTCGGCGAATCCCGAAATCGTGACTGCCTCCGTGGTCGATGACGGGCTGCTGATGGTGACGGGGGTGGCGGTCGGGAGCGCAACGGTCACGATGACGGGAACGGATCCCGGCGGGTTGAGTGCCACGATCGAGTTCCAGGTAACGGTGGTCGAGTCCGGTTCGGGCTAGCAGTCCGTGGATAGAGCCCCGCGAGCACCGAGGGCGGCGAGGCGCCGGGCTGGCAAGGCGCGACGAGGGGCCAATAGCAGCGCTATTGGGCTGAGGAGCAACGCAGAGCGCAGCGGTCCAGCACGGATGCATCGCCGGTCGAATGCCGTGGGGATTTTGTCCACGGGCTGCTCTAGAGTGATCCTGTCCTTGTCGTGACATCCGTCGTCCCTTCGACCCTCCTCCGCGACAGCCGGTTGGCCAGTACGGTCTCGGACACCATGAGCAGGAACACGGCCGCCAGCAGGTAGCGCCAGAAGGACTGCCGTCCCTCGAAGTCGGCCGCCTGCAACTCGGCGGCGGAGGCGTCCGCCGCGATCGTATCGTTGGCGGCCTCCCCGGCAGCGGGCTCGCCGCCCACCGCGCCGAGGAACTCCTCGATGTCCATCCTGGCCAGGTCGGACTCGGTCACGTCGACGTTGGCGGCCACGGCCATGGGGTGTTCCGGCCGGTCGCCGGGCGGGCGGATCTCCCAGATTCCCCGGCTCTCCAGTCTGAGCAGGGATGTCGCTGGATCTAACGCTACCGATCCCCCGCCGGGCTCCATCGCCACCGCGCCCGCCGGGATCTCCAGGGTGGCATCGGCTTCGGCCAGCGCGGACAGGTTCACCGTCGTGCCGGCCAGGTGCCAGGGTGGGACCTCGCCCCGGCCGCCCAGGAAGCGCGCCATGCGATGCACGAAGGGCAGGTACACGGGCTGCAGCGGCAGGTTGTTCCAGAAGCGGTCCAGCCCGGTGGCCCAGACGAGGACGCGGCCCTTGCCGCGCCTGCCCTCGACCAGGGCGGGAGAGGCGTCGTCGAAGCGCGCGATCACGCGGCCGTCGGTGAGGTCGAGGCGGCGAGTGCGGTAGACGGCGGCGCGGGAGAAGTCGCCCGAACGAGGGCCCAGGAAGGCCTCGAAGACGGCATGGTCGTAGTCCACGAAGCCGAGGCGGCGCTCCGCGGCCGCTTCCGTGACCGGACCGATCGTCGCGGGAAGGAAGTCCGCGTGTACGGAGGGCACGGCGCTGCGCTCGCCGAGCACGAACAGGAGGCCGCCGCCGTTCTCGACGAAGGTGCGCAGGCGGTCGCCCGCGTTGCCGCCGGGGAAAGGTGCGCCGTTGAGGACGACCACGTCGGCGCCGGCAAGTTGGTTGATTCCGGGTGCTCCGCGCACGAGGCGGGGCGCGAAGCCGGCGCCCTCCGCGATGCCCAGGGCGCCGCGCAGGTGGAGGTTGGAGTCGCCGTGGCCGAGCGGGTCGACGATCAGGACCTGGAGGTCGCCGCCGGGTGAGGCCACGAAGTGGAGGGTGTTGTCTGCGGAGAGACCGGTGCCGGGGGGCTCGGCCACGCGCACCTCGCCGTGGGTGAAGGGGTGGGTGAGGGTGAAGGGGTCGAAGGCGACCGGGACGGCACCCCCGGCGGGCACGGTGACGGAAGCCGTGCCGATGTCGGTCTCGTCTATGGCCAGCGTGACCTCGGTGGTGGTCGCGGCCGCGCCGGTGTTCACGAGCCGCGCCGACACGGTGACCCGTTCGCGCGCACCGGCGGACTCGCGGCGCAGCCCCAGGTCGGTGAGGGCGAGGTTGGCGGCGCTCCCTTCGCCGATCGCGATCGCCTCCACGGTCACCTCGGCGGGAAGCGTCGCGTCCGGATCGGGCCGCCACCCTGCGCGCTGGAAGTCGCTGATCACAACCACGCGCCGGCGCGGCAGCCCGGAGGCCGCGAGGGTCGAGCGCGCCACCTTCACGGCCGGCCCGATGCGCGTGGCCAGGGAGCCGGTGCGGAGGGTGTCCAGGGTGGCGGCGAAGCGCGCGGGGTCGCTGATCGAGCGGTGCACGAGATGTGGCGTTTCCGAAAAGGTGACGAGCGAGACGCGGTCCTGGGGCCTGAGTGCCGCCGCGACCTCTCCGGCCCGGGCCACCGCCTGCCGCCAGTGGTCGCCCAGCTCCATGGAATAGGAGCGGTCGAGGAGGATCACGACCTCTTCGGGCCCGGGCCCCCCCACCGACGCCAGGGCTCCTCCCCGCACGAACGGGCGCGCGAAGGCGGCGACCAGGAGCCCGAGCGCCGCCAGGCGGATGGCGAGGAGCACCCAGTGGCGGATGCGCCGCTTCGAAGTCTCCTCGAAGGGGATGCGCCTCAGGAACATCAGCGAGGGAAAGCGCAGCGGCTTTCCCTTCTCCTGCCGGGTCAGGTGGATCAGGACGGGGATCGCTAGGCCGGCCAGACCGATCAGGAAGAGGGGGGTGAGGAAGCCCACCGGGCTGCTACCGTCCGACTCTCTTGCCGCACCTCGCCCGCCAGCTCACACGGCGATCCCGGTGATTGCCCGTGTTGGCCCGCGGAATCCCCGGGCGGGCGAGTCGGGGGCGGCGACCCGTCACCGCGGGCTCCTCACCATCTTCTGCCGGAGGACCAGGTACGCGTACAGCGCCTCGTCCAGCGGTTCCGCGGTGTTCAGGAGCACATGGCCGACTCCCTGTTTGCCGAAGCGCCTGCCCAGACTGTCGATGTGGCCGCGGATCTGCTCCTGGTAGGCGGCGGCGTACTTTTCCGGCTTGACCGGCAGGATCCGCCGGGTCTCCAGGTCCTCGAAATTGGTGGCCTGGGTGAAGGGAAAGTCGATCTCGGCCGGATCCAGCACCTGGAAGGCCACCACGTCATGTCCCTGCGCCCGGAAGAAGCCGAGCCCCTCGGAGATCTCGTCCGGATCGTCGTAGAAGTCCGACACGACGACCAGGATGCCTCTGCGGACGAAGGTGTTGGCCACGCGCGCCAGCGGTCGCTCCCACGTTCCCGGGCGCTCGGCCCGGACCCGGGCCAGCGCGTGGAGGACCTTGTCCAGGTGGGCCGCCGAGGGCCGCACATGCTCGACCACGTCGCTGTCGAAGGCGTAGAGTCCGACGCGGTCCTTCTGCCCGGCGGAGAACCAGGCGAGGCACGCGGTGAGAAAGCGGCCGTAGTCCAGCTTGGTGACTTCGCCTGACGCGTATCCCATGGAGGCCGAGGTGTCCAGCAGAAAGCCCACGTCGGCGTTGGTCTCGGCCTCGAACTGCTTGATGTAGAAGCGGTCGGTGCGGGCGTAGAGCCGCCAGTCGATCCGGCGGATGTCGTCGCCGGGCATGTACGGGCGGTGCTCGGCGAAGTCCATGCTCACGCCCAGGTACGGCGAGCGGTGGATGCCCTGCAGGAAGCCGTCGACCACGGTGCGCGCGAGCAGCTGCAGGTTGTCGATCCTGGCCAGGACGGCGGGGTCCAGGAAGGAGGCGCGCGCCCCGGGAGTGGCGGTGGCCATGGACCGCTACCGGCCGGTGCGGAATGGGCGGGGCATGGCGGCCGCGCGGGTCATCCGCCCCTACATTCCCGAACTGGGGACCGGCACCGCCCCGAGCAGCATGTCCACCAGCTCGTCGGTGGTGCGTCCCTCGGACTCGGCGTGGAAGTTGGTGAGGATGCGGTGCCGCATGACCGGCAGCGCCAGCGCCCGGATGTCGTCAAAGCCGACCGTCAGGCGGCCCTGGGTGAGGGCGCGGGCCTTCCCCCCCAGGATCAGGTACTGCGCCGCCCGCACACTGGCGCCGTGCGATACCCACTTCCGGATGAAGTCGAGACCTCCGTTCGGGTTCGGCCGGCTGGCCCGCACGAGCCCCACGGCGTAGCGCATGACCGGTTCGGCCACGGGTACGCGCCGCACCAGGTCCTGAAACGCGATCATGTCCTCGCGCGACACCACGGGGTTCAGCTCCGGCTCCACCTCGTCGGTCGTCTCCCGCACCACCTCCATCTCCTCCTCCTCCTCCAGATGGTCCATGCGGATGTGGAACATGAAGCGGTCCAGCTGCGCCTCGGGGAGCGGGTAGGTGCCCTCCAGCTCGATCGGGTTCTGGGTGGCGAAGACGTAGAAGGGCGGGTCCAGCTCGTAGGTGTTGGCCTGCACGGTCACCCGGTGTTCCTGCATCGCCTCCAGGAGCGCGGCCTGGGTCTTGGGCGGGGTGCGGTTGATCTCGTCGGCGAGCACGACGTTCGCGA
>CAZTOF010000588.1:0-2979 GCA_964615515.1 uncultured Gemmatimonadaceae bacterium | reverse complement strand
CAGCATGCTGTCGCCCTTCATCCACGGGTATCTGCCCAACGCGCAGGCGCTGTTCAACGACCTCATCTTCGGCGTCATCACGGTCGCCACGGGCTGTGCGATGGGCGGGGCGGGGATCGAACACTCCGACGAGGCGCACAGCCCCGCCTGACCCTCGCAGGCGTTCCCGCGGGAACGTCCCCCTACTGCGGTGGAGCGGCTGCGGGGGATCTCGTGCCGGTATGATCCCTCGCCATGCAGCTCCCATGGCCGGCCCATTCCTCCACCACGAAGCCTTCGATTGTGTGGACTCCCAGTTCGTTGAGCCGCACACCCCAGATCGTGTCCCGCAGGACTTCGCTCGGGGTGAACAGGTGCGGAAAAAGAACGTCGGAGGGCCGAGAGACTTCCACGGCGTCATCGACCCTCCGGAGCGTCCACACTCTCCAGCGGCTGTGCTCCCGCCGATCCGCTTCGAGCAGTATGTACTCCGGGTCCAAGCGTGCCCATACGCGGCCATCCGACGTGAACTGAAGATCGTGCACGGCCGGATGCCGCTCCGGTACGGGCAGGAGGTTTCTCAGATCGAACTCCTCCTCGAGTGCCTCCGGTACGAACGTCGAGAAGAAGGCATCCACCTCCTGCTCGGTGATCCTCGGCCCACGCAGGGAGTCCCGGATCTCACCGACCATGTCGCCGAACCGGTCAAGCAAGACGATTTCAAGCCGCCGTCCTCCAACCGACACCGCCGCAAGTCCTCCGCAGGCGGCACTCACATCCGCGTGTGGAGGCGAATCGAACGGCCGCATGAACGCGGACACCCTCATCGACGCTCCATCGCCCGACCACACTCCAACGGGACCCCACGGCAGCACGTGCCGGACGGTGTCGATCACATCGGAGTCGAAGTGCTCAATTTCGATGGCCGTCGGCGGCTCAGCGTCCTCCGTCGGCGGATTCCTCGCATCCAGGGCGACTCCGGAGATCACCAGCCGCCGATCGCCCAGGTCAAACACTTCGCGCGCGAGCCTGCCGGGCCGCTGCTGAACCGCGATGGTCTCCTCTACCTCGGCGTCCGGTTGAAACCGCGTCAGGCGTCGCGCGATGCGATCCCAGACGGTCGCGCCGCCCGTAGTGTTCGGGGACAGACTCAGCAGTAGTCGAAACTCCCCGGGGCCATCACCCTCTCGTCCAACCGCGTACACACTGTCGGAGGTACGAACTACGATACGGAGATTCCCGGCGTCCAGAATCCAGAGATCGTCGCCGACTCGACTCACGTCGTCCGGTCGGAACAACGGCCCCGCGGTTTCGGCCTCCGTCAATTGCCGTACACGGGTGGCGGTCACGACCGGAAGCGTTCCTGGCGTCCCATCTGATTCGGCGTCACCGTCACAACCTGCGACTGCAACCACGGATGCGCCTACGCAGAAGATTCCGATTCGTGTTGCGGACGGAATCCGTCTCATGTCCCGGCCAACCCTTCCACGGCATAGAGTTCGCCCTTGAAGTCGAATGAGTCCCGGACCACGGCTTGCACCTGAATCTGACCCTCCCACCCCAGAGCCGAACAAGGGATTTGACTGCTCCGGGGCCACGGCAGAGACCCTCTGGATCGGATCACTTCCGTGAACGCAACAGGGACCGCGCGAAGCGCTACCCGCTACAGCGGCTGCGGAAGCTCGGTGTCGAGGTGCGGGTCGTCGAGTCGGCCGCTCGACTGTACGACCCAGCCTTGGGTGTCTCACAGGAAATTCCTATGGGACGACTCGGAGCCGCACGACGTACTGGACATCCAGTAGATCCCGTACGACGCCCACGATCGTCTCCAGTCCGAACAGGGGCGGGGGACGCGTGTCGAGAGGAACCGGAGATTCGATCTTGCCAATGTAGATGCCGTGCTCATCAAAGACATCCCATTCCCGTACCGCCTCTCTTTCAGTAGCGACCCACAGCCACCCATTGGCACCTGCGTGAATGGATCGGAGCGAAAGCTTCCGGTCCGGCAACTGCTCCGGTGACACACCGGCCGCGGCAGCGATCCGCTGCCGGTCAGGGCCATCGAGCGGGGGCGGGGGCCGACGCAGCCGTACGGTCTTGGTCGTGTCGCCCCGGTACGTGACCCTGTGCAAGTCGAAGACGGCCTGGTTCGCCAACCAAACATTTCCATCGCCATCCACGTCCAGCGTAACGGCCGGCGAGTGGGGGACGGGTGATATCTCCGTCAGGTTGCCGACGGTGCGCCCATACGTCTCGACTTGGCGGTCAAGGTGTGGGATCGAGAACGTATCGGCTGCGGCGAGTGTCTCGCCGCTGCCGTGTCTGACCAAGAACCTGGAACGCGAGGTCGGCAACGTCCCATCCGGCACCCTGAAGGGCACGGCCCAGCGATGCACGCGCCCGTCGTTGTCGACCCACAGCGGCCACGGGAACCGCGCGCTCATGGAGGGGCCCAGCGAGAGCGATGCCCGAACCGCGCCGGTCGAGTCGAACAAGGTCAGCCGATGCGCGCGGGCATCCATGGCCCAGAGGGAGTGCGGCGACCGCACGATGCCGGCCAGCCTGCCGAACTCTCCGGGACCGCTTCCCTCCCGGCCGACCGTCTGGAGGCACGCGCCCTGCGGTGAGAATACGCGAATCGCGTTCGCGCGCAGATCGGCCACGTAGATCCGCCCGAGACTGTCAACGGAGAGTGAAATCACTTGGCCGAACGCGTCACAATCGCCCGCCACCGACCCGATGCGCAGCTCTTCGACCAGCGTAGGGATGCGTGCCGAACGCGAGGAGGCTGAGTCGGGACTGGAGACGACGACGCGTCCGCCAGGGAGCGTGTCCACCCACACCCCGCCCGCGCGAGTCGATGCCTCCTCGCAGCTTGAAAGCGAGACGGCCCCGCAGACGATGGCGACCCACAAAACGAAGGAGGCGAATCGCCACGGCCGCATTGGGCGCGTCAACCCTGCGCCTCCAGCGACGCCGAGACATCGATCACCTCCCGGT
>CAZTOF010000587.1:0-6047 GCA_964615515.1 uncultured Gemmatimonadaceae bacterium | reverse complement strand
GGTAGGTGGGGAGGGCGCGAGCCGTAAGCGCCGACCAAGGTCCGGCGGAGGGGAAAAGCGACCTCCACGCGCCAGAGCGACTCGCGCCCGTTTCGAACACCTTGAATCGACGAAGTCGGGGTGCGTGGCCGTGTTCACGACGGAGGTCTTACAAGGTGCTGATCGTGATGGCGTGTCCCTCTCTGCGCATGCGGCAGTCGCGATGGAGGGTAGCGCGCTTCGCACCGGCGGCGACATACCGCAGCCGACCCTGGTGTCGATTCGTTCCGCAGATGGACATCTTGTGGCGAACAGCGGCAAACTTGAGTTGGCAGGATCCGAGGGACGGTTCGAGATACGGGTGTTGGTTCCAGAGGACTGCGCGGTCACTGTCCACACCAGGGTGCTGACGGGGCGTGAGGGATGAATCGCCGGGTAGCCTTTCCCTTCCTCACACTGTCCGATGCCGCTGTCGCTGCTGACCCCTGGCGCCTGTCACTGGATGGAGGGAGTTGGCAGGTAGCCGGTGATTTCATCCAGGACTGGGACTATGCCAGCGAGATCCGGATACGTCGCACGCTCACAATTGACCCGCGCATTGCGGCCGATGACTTGGGCGTCAGCGTCGGAAGCCTTCGGTTGGCGATCGGTGTTCGTGTCGGCACGGGGCCCGGACGTCTCCCCAGGATGATCCTGTTCCGGGAATGCCGTGGGCTGGCGCCCGATAGATGGCAGGAAGAGTTCGACATCCGCGTGGCGGGTGATCGACTGTCGCTGGTTCTCGATGTCCTGACCCATGTAGTGCTCGCGGACCCGCCGAACGACTTTGGACCGTTGTCCCCCCGGCGTGTAAACAGCCGTCTCTGGTCCGACACGCTTCGGGTCCTCATTGAGGGAGAAGAACCTCGATTCCCGATGGAGGTTGCGGACTTTCGTTTGCTCCTTGGCGATGTTCCCGCAGCCGCAGCTCCCTGGTTCCTGCACTGGTCACCGGGCGAGTGGAGCCGCGATTTCCACGGAGCCGCGCGACTCTACCTGAACAGGGATCGATCTGACTTCATTCAGAGGGTCGAAGAACAGGATGGACCCACTCTTCAGGTTCTCCTCGCCGAAGTCGTTGGGCAGGTCTGCGAACGTCTCGTCAGCGACCAGGATGCAGACGTGATAATGTCCGGGAGTGAACCTGAGTCCCTCGGCGGACAGGCCACGGCATGGCTACGCAGGATCTGGCCGGGCAAGGATGCGGCATTCATCCGCTCTGTCCTCGAGCAGCAGCCCGGACGGTTTCGAGCGGCAGTCCTTGAAATGGCCGAGCTGGGTGAGTTGTAGGAATGGTGATACTCCTCCCGCGCCTACCGGGTCCCGCTGCGGAAGACCTGATCGAGCGCTTTCTGGAAGGACCCTCCGACTGGGGCGGATTCGACCCGGCTGACCTCCCCGAGGCTGTGCGGTTCGCGGCGACGGGAGGCTCCCGCGCAGGCCGAAAGGAGCTTCTCGCATTGCGAAAGGCCGTGGAGGAAACGGCGCGTGCGAACGGCTTTGGAACCGATGCCAGCGGCACCGCTCGTGCGCGTTTTGACGCTGAACTGGCAGCGTCATTCGGCGAATTGCCGCTTCTCTCAAGTGGGGAGGCACTGAGGGACGATTTCTGGACCTTCGTTGGGGTGACCTTGGCACCGGACATAGTGCATTGGCGATTCCGCGCGGCCCGCGAGAGATACCTAGGTGGTGTACGGAACACGTTTCAGAGGATGTGGTTGCGGGCACGGGCTCTCGACCGGGGAGAGCAGCACCCCAGACGCTGGCAGCTTCTCGGAGAACTCACGGAAGACGCACTTGTTCAGATCACTGAGCGGCCCAGTGTCGGTGCGGACTCCGTGCTGGCCGGAGCGGTCGGCGAGGCATGGCTCCGGGCCGCAATGCACCACGGCAGAGGCGCGATGGAGGCCATCATGAGGCGGGCGGTACTTCGTGTCCGGGTCTGGAACGAGGTCAGGAGCCTCGCAGATCTGCCCGCCGGGACACTGGCGCGAGTTCTTGATCGAGCCTTTGAGTTGCCCGTCGAAGACCGGCTCGAAGATGAGTCGGCAGTTGAAGGGGGGCGTTACTGACGGGCGCGGAGCCGACACGGCTGCCGGATCTGCGAGTGGTGAGCCGCGCCAACAGCCAGCCGGTGTCTCCCACGGTCCGCGAGAAGATGCGACCCGCTCAACGGTCCGGGCCGCGCAGCGGATTCTTACGGAGGCCACGAAGCGGCGTTGGATCTCCCCAAGTCAATGGCCGCGCTGGTCGCGCTTGGGGAAGGGCCCCGCGACCTCAGCCGCAGCCAGCGGAATGCCCTTGCTCACCTCCTGTCCAGAATGCGCACCGTAGAGACCGTTATGGACGATGTGGCCCTTCTCGAGCCGGTGATCAGTTCCCAGCCGGGAGATGGAGTGCCGTAGGTTTCGCCGTGTTCCGCGACGGCGCGCCGCCCCTGCTGCCGGGGGCCTACCCTTGCTCAGCACTCCATGGCCCGCTAACTTCTGGGAACGAAATGTGACATTCTGTCACCTCGCCAACTGGACTGCGGAGGAGCGGAAGGACAGGCGACATGATCACTCTCACACCGGCTGAGGTGCGCTCCTATAGGGAGCACCTGGATCTTACCCAGGAAGAGCTTGCGACCCGGTTGGGACGCACTCGTCGAACCGTTCTTCGCTGGGAAAGTGGCGATACGAGGCCCTCCACGGCAACGGCAATGGTCCTCCAGCAGCTCGTTCGAGAATCCGGTCGTGGTGACCTCAATGGTCTCAGGCCCGGTAACTTCGCCTTCATCGACCTCTTTGCCGGGATCGGCGGAATGCGGCTGGGCTTCGAGCGTAGCGGCGGCCGCTGCGTCTATACCTCCGAGTGGGACCGCTTCTGCCGGCAGACCTATCGGGCGAACTTCTCGCCAGAGGAGCAGATTGCTGGCGACATCCATGAGGTTCGGGCCTCCGACATCCCGCGACACGACCTTCTCCTCGCAGGGTTCCCGTGCCAGCCGTTCTCGCTGGCCGGTGTCTCCAAGAAGAACTCCCTTGGTCGGCCGCACGGATTCGCGGACGAGACGCAGGGCACACTGTTTTTCGATATCGCTCGCATCCTTCGGTATCACAAGCCCGCAGCGTTCCTCCTTGAGAACGTGAAGCACCTAAGGAACCATGATCGGGGCCGCACCATGAAGGTGATCCTGCGGACGCTGGAGGAGGAGCTCGGGTATCACGTGACCACACGGGTGATCGACGCGCGATCTTTCCTTCCCCAGCATCGACAGCGTGTCTTCATCGCCGGATTCCGCGAGCAGACCGACTTCGATCTGGATGATCTCGATCTGCCGGATCCGGCAACGGGCCGGCGGCTCGACTCGGTGCTTCACCCAGAGGATGGTTCCGAGGAGGCCGAGTCGCCCTACACGATCGGGGAAAGGGCGGTCGTCTCATCGAAGTATACGCTCAGCGACCACCTGTGGTCGTATCTCCAGGAGTACGCCCGCAGACACCGGGAGCGTGGCAACGGTTTCGGCTTCGGCTTGGTCGGCCCGGAGGACACGGCTCGCACCCTGTCCGCCCGGTACTACAAGGACGGGTCCGAGATCCTCATTCGCCAGGACGGGGCCAATCCTCGGCGGTTGACACCAAGGGAATGCGCCCGGCTGATGGGATTCGACGATGAAGGGGAGAGCCAATTCGAGATTCCCGTATCGGATACCCAGGCCTACAAGCAGTTCGGGAATGCGGTGGCTGTCCCGGTGGTCGACGCGATTGCGCGCAAAATGGCACCCCACGTAGCCTCAAGGGTGTCGAATCCGAACCAGCTGAGTCTACCACTCCTCTCAGGACAGCCTGATTGACCGATATCGTCGATCCCCGGACCCGCAGCAACATGATGGCCGCGATCCGGGGGAAGAACACGAACCCGGAGATCGTCGCCGCTTTTTGCATCGGCTGGGGTTCCGGTTTCGACTTCACCGCCGTGACCTTCCAGGACGGCCGGACATCGTGCTCCCGAAGTACCGAACGGTGGTGGAGGTCAGAGGGTGCTTTTGGCACCGGCATGAAGGCTGCCCGTTCGCCTACATGCCGAAGTCGAATCGGGAGTTCTGGGAGCCGAAGCTGAACGGGAACCGGGAGCGGGACCGGCGCAATCTCAGTCAGCTGGAGAGACTCGGCTGGCGGGCGATCGAGGTGTGGGAATGTGAGCTGGGTGAGAACGGGGTCCTTGAGCGGCTGCCGGGCATGATTCGGGGCGCGGCAACCGGCGAGACATGAGCATCGCGGAAGGCTTGGACCCCGCCACGGCATCGGGTCGAGTGTTCCGCGAACTGCTAACCAGATGTGGTGCCCTGTAGACCTCGGATATCTTGGATGAAGCCACCCAGCGTGGTCAGTTCTCCACGGATTTCCTTGGGAAACCGCTTGACGTGGGCCCGAGGAACGACCAGCCGGACCTGCGCCTCGGCCATTTGCCTGTACTGGCCCTGCGAGACGCCCTCCTGAAGGGTCAGCAGGTGTTTGGGTCGAATCCTGTCAGCCTCTCTGGTTACCTGCCGCCACCGATCCTTGCAAGTGGTCTTCACCGCGAGCATGCGGAGCTCCGCTTCGGGGAATCCGGGATCGCGGTAGTGAGCTTGGGACGGGAAGAGGAAATCAGGCTTGTTGCCAGGCTCCGAGTCGACGCCATGCGCAAAGTGATGGCCCTCCGTGAACCCCTCTTCGCGGAAGATCTGGTGGACATGAAGCTCCAGCGACCGTCCTGACCGTACCTTGCGACGCTGCAGAACGCTCTGCGCGCGGGCGACGAACTGGTCAACACTGTCGAATCCAGCCCGGATCCCGGGCAGCTCGATGGCTTCCTCAAGGCTACGGAATACCTGGTACTCGCAGTCCCTGCGGGCGAGCAGCCGGTCATCGGGATCCAACTTGCGAAGCCCCGGGCTCAACTCCACCGCTTTCTGCAGGATCTCCTGTCCACTGGGGAAGGACTCAATCCATTCGCGAGGAATGTTACTCGGGTCGAGCCAGCAACTGATCGGCGCCTTGGGGGGTTCCCATGTCCTGCCGTGCTCCGGCGACCAGATGACCGTCTGGCCCGGTTCAACTGCACCCATCAGGTCCTCGGCTAGGTCTTCTTCCTTTTCGTCGTGGCAGATCCAGACCCGGCAGTCCGGGGAATCCGCGTCCCCGACCCGACGAAAGGCGAAGATCGTCAACGCGCCTGTGTTGTCGGGGTGAAGCAATGGGGATGACATCCCGCCGAAATTCGTGAGCCTCGACTCGTTGCGCGTGCCGCCGTGCAGCGCGTTGTTGTACCAGACTGCCCTGACGGTCTGGCGCGCGGAGTGCGAGTCGATGAACAGGTCGAACCAGACATCCGGGTTCAGCAAGTCTGGACGGTTCAGGGACGGAAACCGGGAATTCAGGAAGTCACGCGGAATGTACGGTCCTGCCTGGTGGGCGCCGTTCGCCAGCGTATCATTGCCGGAGAGACGCTTGGCGTACCACACGCGGTCGGGCCGTGCGAAATCCGTCAGCCAGTGGGCGAATTGGGTCATGGGGGCAGCTGGGGTGATCAGTGAGGTGTTGGGGACGCCGGTGAGCCATGGGATTGCCCACCCATGTGTCGAACCGTTCGTCCGATGAGGAAGGTAACGTCCTCATCGGGCTGCGGGGGAGTCGGACCCACAGTGAAGTCATACGGCGGTCGTTGCTCCGGCGGGAGGGGCTGAGGCGCGCGTGACGTGGGCGAAAGAGGAAGCCGCACGCCTGTGCAGCGTGCGGTCCATCAAACGGCTTCGGAGGGCACGGGCGGGCATCGGATGTCCGTTGACCACCGACGCGGAAGGTTCCAGCTAGAAGTGGGAGCGGCTAGGCGAGGACCGTCAGCCGCCACTTGCTCGCGAGCGCGTGTTGCCGGGCGCGCAAAATTGCACACATGTGGGCATCCAAAATGGCACGGTTCGGGACCGCGGGCGGGGGCCGTTCGGGCGGTGATTGGCCGACCGGGGCGTCGTCGGTTCCGAAGGGGTCACGGGGTATTCTGTCGTC
>CAZTOF010000586.1:0-2243 GCA_964615515.1 uncultured Gemmatimonadaceae bacterium | reverse complement strand
AGGTCGAAGTCGACCGACCCGGGCGGAATGTACTTGGCGATCGAGAGCGGGCTCATCATGAAGACCGGCTTGATGCTCTGGACCGCCCGGCCCGCCTCCTGCATGAGCCGGCGGACGGCCAAGTGGCGGGTCTTCTTCTGGAACTCCCGCCGGAGCACGCCCAACTGGCCGCCGCCGTGGTGGCGCGGAAGCTGCTCCCAGTGCCGTTCGGCGATCACCGCCCGGTTGTGGTGAAACTGCGCCATGTCCAGATCGCGGAAGCGGTCGATGATGCCCCCGTGGGTCGCCCCGTCGAACCGGGCCAGCGCTTCGCGTTCCCGGAAGGCCGCATCCAGCCAGGCGGCGTAGCAGGAGTGGTCGAAGAGGCCGGTGAGCCGGCGCGCCGCGTCCGCGCGCGACGCCGCCGCGTCGGCTATTTCGGGGATGCCCATCTCGCCAGCGAGCCGCTCCAACTGGTTGAAGCGCACCACGTCGTACATGGAGGGGACGCGGTCGAGAGCGGCCCGGAGCCAGGCAGCGAGGGCACCGTAGGCGCGCTCCTTCAGCGACTCGCCCGGCTCCAACCGCTCCGGTCGCAGCTCCATCACGTCGGCCACGGAGTCCAACGCCTCCGCCAGCGTCTCCATCGCGCCCTCGCAGGCGACGGCGGCAGCGCGCAATTGGGCGGGATCCGGGGGATCGGAGGAGGACAGGTCCTGGGAATGCTCGGAGGGAGGCCCGCCGGCGCGTCCAAGCAGGCGGTCCAGCAGGTCGTGCACCTCGTCTCCCACAATCCCTGCAGCGAGATCGCGGTGAAACTGCACCAGCCACGCCGCCGCCTCCGCAAAGACGCGGTGCTTCTCCACCCGATCGCCCAAGCTCAGCCCCGGAAACAGCCGGCCGATCAGGCTGCTCGCTTCCTCGACTTCCCGCCACAGGCGCTTCGCCTCCAGGATAGCATCGACGAGCTCGATCTGCTCCCGGACGGCGCGGGGCACCTCTCCGCGGCATAGTCCCGCGAGCCTCCTGCGCGCGGCGCGAAACGGCCCGGCCAGGAAACGCCACCATTTATCCCCGTAGGCGCGCAGGGCCTGACGTTCCCCCAGTACGTTCTCGTCCCAGGCCTCGGGGATCAGGACGGAGTTATACCGCGAGCGGATTTCGGCAAAGGAGCGCGCGGCCCCGGCCGCCTCCTCGATGCGCGCGGCCTCGGTGACCCAACCCGGACTGCGATGATTGGCGCCCCCGATCGCCGGAGCTTCCAGGGCCTTGCGCGCGGTGCGGATCATCCGCTCCACGTCCTCGGGCCTCAGTTGCCCGAACGTCCTGTCGCGGCCGAGCCTCCTGATCAGCCCCTCCGTCTCCCGTTCCAGCCAGCTCCACGCCCCCGATGCGGCCTCCAGGACATGGCGCACGGAATGCTCATCGGTGGGAACGAAGTGAAGCCGGCCGCACGGCCACCATACGTGCCTGCAGGGGACTCCGATCGCGCGCACCAACGCCTGAACCTCGCGGACCAGCGCGCGTCGACGAATGAACTGCTCGTCGCTCCACGACACCGAGTCCTCGATCGGTAGCCTCGGGCCATCGACGGTCAGCCCATCCTCCTTGAGCTGCGCCAGACGCCCGACCAGGTCGTGCGGGGTCAGTCCGCTCCGCCCTACCGGCGAGTTGACCGCCCGGGCGTAGTCATTCAGGCGATCCCGGGCCTCCTCCAGCAGCACCACGTCCTCGGGCCCGCGCTCGACCTTCGGCCGGCCCATCGCCAGCGTGCGCTTCAGCTCGTCCAGCACGACCCGCTTGTTGGTCTTGTGACTGTGCAGCTC
Source organism: uncultured Gemmatimonadaceae bacterium (assembly GCA_964615515.1). Classification (GTDB taxonomy): domain Bacteria; phylum Gemmatimonadota; class Gemmatimonadetes; order Longimicrobiales; family Gaopeijiaceae; genus Bin94. The sequence goes on along the minus strand of CAZTOF010000586.1, from coordinate 438 downwards.
CAGGCAGGCGTCACCGAGGTGGATCGTGTCCAGACGCCGCTTCACGACCTCCAAGGCGGCCATCTTTTCCGCCACAAACAGGATCGTGCGGCCGCCGGCCAGAGCCTCGCCCACCAGGTTGGTGATGGTCTGGGATTTCCCGGTGCCCGGAGGTCCCTGGATCACCAGGTTGCGGCCCTTGATCACATCCAGAACCGCGAGCGTCTGCGAGCTGTCCGCATCCATCACCGGATGGAGCTGGGCCACCCCCTCGGCATCGTCGATGTGCTCCTCCTCGCCGATATCGGGTGGCCCCTCCGCGAATCCGTCGCCGCCGAAGAGCCGCTGCACCAGGGGATGGTCGGCGGGCCGGCCTTCCTCCGGCCAGGTCTCCGGATCTAGGTCCTTGTAGATCAGCAGCTTGCTGAACGAAAAGAAGTTCAGGTGGATCTCGTTGCG
>CAZTOF010000585.1:0-2311 GCA_964615515.1 uncultured Gemmatimonadaceae bacterium | reverse complement strand
CCCCTTCCTCTTCGAGGGCAGGAAGCGCCAGCGGCAGGCCGAACAGGGGCTGGCCGAGCTGAGTCGCGCGGTCGACACCATGATCGTGGTGCCGAACGAGCACCTGCTCTCCGTCGTGGGCAAGGGCACCTCCTTCCGGGACGCCCTCAAGAAGGCCGACGAGGTCCTGCTCCAGGCCACCCAGGGGATCAGCGACCTGATCCGGGTCAGCGGCGAGGTCAACGTCGACTTCGCCGACGTGCGCACCATCATGTCCTCCTGCGGCGCCGCGCTCATGGGCACCGGGGTCGGGCGGGGCGAGGAACGCGCCCTGGAGGCGGCTCGCGATGCTGTGACGTCGCCGCTCCTGGACAACGTCTCGATCCGGGGCGCAAGGGGGGTTCTGATCAACATCACCGGTGGCGCCGACCTCACCATCGACGAGGTGACGGACATCTCGATGATGGTCCAGGACGAGGTGGGCGAAGACGCCGAGATCATCTTCGGCGCCGTCCACGATTCGTCCATGGACGGGGAAATCCGGGTCACGCTGATCGCCACGGGGTTCGAGGAGGACCAGGAGATGGAGGAGGTGGAACCCGTCATCCGGCGCCGCTTCGGAGCCATGCGGCCGCAGCAGGCGGGTATGCGGGCGGCGGGATCCCGCAGCGACGTCGTGCCGCCTCCGGCCGTCGTGCGGCGTGAGGTTGCGGGTGGAAGCCGTGTGCCCCGGGCGTCGCAAACAACGATGACGCCCCTCTACGGGTCGAAGATGGGTGGGAGGCACGGGTCCATGGGAGAGCAGCGCGCGATGATGGAAGGTGGCCGCGCAGCCCCGGACGCAGGCCGCCCCTCGCGTTTCCCGGGAAGGTCCGTTGCGCGCCCCTCCCTGGGTGGAGGCAACCGGGCGCACACCGACACGCTGGGGCCGAGGGAACTGGAACTGCCGACGTTCATACGGAGGTTGGACGCCTGACGACACGACCTTGCCGGGAGGGGCCGCGGGGTGTGCTCGGTGCGCTGCTCGCCGGGGCGGCCCTGGGAGCGTGCGACCCGGTACCGGAGGCGGGCACACTCGACCCGGTGCATTCCGGCGTGCCGGAACGGGTCGAAGTGCGCGAACTCTCTCCCGGGATCACCCTCGGGCAGGTGCTGTGGGCCGCGGGACTCGATGCGACCGAACACGCCAATCTCCTCCTCGCCTTCGGCGAACAGGCGAATCCGAAGCGCATGCGGCCCGGCACGGAGATCCGCTTCCGCTGGCGTGGAATGCCGGAACGCCCCGCCGCGGTCGAGGTCGGCCTGGACCCCGATCGGACCGTCATCCTCGAACGCGCCGGCCGTGGCTGGGTCTCCTCCACCGTCACCGTACCCGTCATGATCGACACGGTCTTCGGCGCGGGCCGGATCGAGAGCACCCTCTGGTCCGCCGTCTTCACCCTCGAGGAGCTGCGGTCGATGCCCCAGGCCGACCGGGGCCGGCTCGTGGGACGGCTGGACCGCGTCTTCCAGTGGCGGATCGACTTCTCCCGCCAGCTCAGGAAGGGGAGCACCTTCCGCTTTGCGTACGAGCGCGAAAAACGGCCCGACGGGAGCATGCGGTCGGGCCGCCTGCTGGCGGCCGAGCTCGTCAACCGGGGGCATTCCCTTCACGCCATCTGGTTCGGGCCGGGGGATGACGAACCGGGGGACTGGTACGACCTGGAGGGTCGGTCCGTGCGGCGGGCCTTCCTGAAGAAGCCGCTTGCGCTCGCCTACATCTCGTCCGGCTACACCAATCGTCGCTTCCACCCGATCCTGCGCACCTGGCGGCCGCACCGCGGCGTCGACTACGCGGCCAGGACCGGGTCCCCGGTGGAGGCGACGGGGAACGGAGTCGTCGTGCGCCGGGGGTGGAGCGACAGCTACGGGCGCGTCATCGACATCCGCCACGCCAACGGCTACCTGACCCGCTACGCCCACCTCAGCGGATGGGCGGGGGGCACGGCCGTGGGTTCGAACGTCGACCAGGGCCAGGTGATCGGGTACGTGGGCATGACCGGTTTGGCGACCGGCCCCCACCTGCACTACGAAATGCACCGGCACGGGCGACCCGTCAATCCGCTCACGATCGACGTCCCCGCCGGCGAGCCGGTCGCGTCGGCGGATCGCGCGCGCTGGGAACGGGAGCGCGACGAGCGCCTGGCCATGTTGCTCCGCCTCCCCGCCCCCGAGACATTCGGGGTGCGGCCGGCGAACTCCGCCAGGCCGTCCACTGACGGTCGCTGAGGACTTCTCCGTCCGCCCGCCGGCCGGACGCCACAGGCACCGACCCACCCCCCCCCACCGCAGC
>CAZTOF010000584.1:0-4532 GCA_964615515.1 uncultured Gemmatimonadaceae bacterium | reverse complement strand
CGGTCCTGGCGCTGGCGACGTGATGGCGGGCGGCGGCGGCGAGGGCGCGGGCGTGCTGCTGGGGATCGATCCCGGCACCGCGGTCACGGGTTTCGGGGTCGTCGCGGTGGGTCCGCGCCGCAGGGTGGAGCTGGTCGAGTGCGGGGTGATCCGGACCTCGCCCGGGGCGCCGCTGCAGGAACGCCTGCTGGAGATTCACGAGGAGGTGGCCGGGCTGATCGCGCGCTTCTCGCCGGCGGTGATGTCGCTGGAGACCGCGTTTCAGGGCAGGAATGCGCGGAGCGCGCTGACGCTGGGCCAGGCCCGGGGCGCGATCATCGTGGCGGCGGCGCGGGGCGTGTACTCCGCCACCTCCACCCCGCCCCGCGCGATCAAGCGGGCGGTGGCGGGGACGGGGGCCGCGACGAAGGACCAGGTCGCTTACATGGTGCGCCGGCATCTTCGCCTGCGAACCGATCCCACGCCGAGCGACGCCTCCGACGGGGTCGCGGCGGCCCTCTGCCACGCCTTCACGGGGCTGGCGCCCAGACCGGCCGTTCCCGCGCTGGCGGCGCTGTGATCAGCCGGGTCCGGGGCCGCCTGGTCAGCCTCGACACCGACCGGGTCGAGATCGAGACCGCGGCCGGGCTCGTCTACGAGGTGCACGTCCCACTTTCGATCTTCCACCGCCTGCCGGCGGCCGGGACCGAGCTGGAACTTCTCACCGCCTACATCGTGCAGGACGACAAGCCCCACCTGTACGGCTTCCTCGAAGGGCACGAACGGACGCTCTTCCACCGTCTGCTGGGCGCCCACAAGGTGGGTCCCCGCCTGGCGCTGGCCATGATGAGCGCCTACCACGCGGGGCGTCTGGCCCGCGCGATCGCCGAGAAGGACGCGCACGCCCTCATGCAGGTGAACGGACTGGGGAAGAAGACCGCCGAACGGGTGATTCTGGACCTGTCGGACAAGGTGGAGGACATCGCGGCGGCTGACAGCCGGGCCGGGCCCGAGGCCAGACGGGCGGCGGACGCGGTGGCCGCGCTGACCGGCCTGGGGTACTCCTTCGCCGAGGCCGACGCGGCCGTGCGGGAGGCGTCCCGCGAGAACGGCGCCCTGTCCACCGAGGAGATCGTCCGTGCCGTGCTGGCGCGGCGGGCTTCGCAGAAGGGCTGAGCGCGACATGGCGAGGCGCACCGAAATCACGACACCGGAGGTCCTCCCCGACGACGCCGGTCCCGAGAAATCGCTGCGGCCCCGGCGGCTGTCGCAGTTCATCGGGCAGGAGCGGCTCAAGGAGAATCTGCGTATCGCGATCGAGGCGGCCACGGCCCGGCGGGAACCGCTCGACCACATCCTCTTCCACGGGCCGCCGGGGCTGGGCAAGACCACCCTGGCCATGCTCCTCGCACGGGAGATGGGGGTGGGCTTCACGACCACCTCGGGGCCGGTGCTCGAAAAGCCGGCCGACCTGGTGGGCGCGCTCACCAACCTGCAGGAGGGCGACATCCTCTTCATCGACGAGATTCACCGGCTGCGTCCCGTGATCGAGGAGTTCCTCTACCCGGCCATGGAGGACTTCCGCGTCGAGGTGCGCCTCTCGGACGGGCCGCGCGCCCAGACGATGACGATGGCCGTCGAGCCCTTCACCCTGGTGGGCGCCACGACCCGCTTCGGCCTCCTCACCGCGCCGATGCGGGCCCGCTTCGGGATCACCGAGCGGCTCGACTTCTACCCGGCGCGGGACCTGGCGGTGATCATCGAGCGCAGTGCCGAGCTGCTGGGCGTCGCGGCGACGACGGAGGGTGCGCGGGAGCTCGCCGCCCGTGCGCGGGGAACGCCCCGGGTGGCCAACCGGCTGCTGCGCCGGGTCCGCGACTTCGCCGAGGTGCGGGCCGAGGGGGTGCTGGAGGTCGAAGTGGTGCAGGGGGCGCTCGAGCTGCTGAACGTGGACGAATACGGGCTGGACGCGATGGACACGCGCATCCTGGTCACCATCATCGACAAGTTCGAGGGCGGGCCGGTGGGGCTGAACTCGCTGGCGGTCGCTCTGGGCGAGGACGCCGGCACGATCGAAGAGGTGTACGAACCCTTCCTGATTCAGCAGGGCCTGGTCATGCGGGGGCCGCGGGGCCGGGTCGCGACCGCCAAGGCGTACAGGCGCTGCGGCCGGCCTGTGCCCGACCGGGAAGGCGGATCCGGAGCGGGACCCGGCGGCAACCAGCCGAATCTGTTCAACTGAGCGGGGGACGGGATGCGCGGTCCGTGGTGAAGGGTGGTGTCGCGACCGGGAGAGCCGGGGCGGTCGACGGCACTCTTGCGACTGCGGACTTCGACTACGAGCTGCCGCCGGGACGGATCGCCCGGTATCCGCTGGATCGCCGCTCCGACTCTCGTCTGCTGGTTCTGAGCCGCTCCAGCGGGGAGATCCGGCACCGTCGGTTCCGCGACCTGCCCGAGCTGCTCGATCCCCGCGACCTGCTCGTCGTGAACGACACCCGGGTGTTTCCGGCCCGGCTGCGGGGACGGAAGCCGACCGGGGCGGCGGCCGAGGTGTTGCTGGTGAGGCCGTCGCCCGCCCGTGGGGACAGGGTGTGGGAGGCGCTCGTCCGTCCGGGGAGGAAACTGAAGCCCGGCCGCCTGGTCGTCGTCGCGCCGGAGCTCTCGGTACGCATCCTGGACACGTGCCCGGACGGTCGCAGGATCGTGCGCATCGAGAGCCCCCTGGGCGTGCGAGAAGCACTGGACCGCTTCGGACGGCCGCCGCTGCCGCCCTACCTGGCACGGAACGACGAGCCGCTCGACCGTGAGCGCTACCAGACCGTGTATGCGCGAAACGAGGGCTCTGTGGCGGCGCCCACCGCGGGGTTGCACTTCACCCCCGAGCTGCTTGCCGAGGTGGACGCGCTCGGGGTTTCCAGAACCGCGCTGACACTGCACGTGGGCACGGCCACGTTCCGCCCCGTGGGGACCGCGGACCCACGCGACCACGTCTTGGACAGCGAGCACTTCGGGGTGCCGGGCGCCGCCGCCCGGGAGTACCGGCGCTGCCGCGGGCGGGGCGGACGGGTGTGGGCGGTGGGCACCACGGTGGTGCGCACCCTGGAGAGCGTCGCGGAAGGACGCGGCCGCATCCGCTCGGGCTCCGGGAGCACCGACCTCTTCATCCACCCGCCCCACGACTTCCGCGCGGTGGACTGTCTGGTCACCAACTTCCACCTGCCCCGCTCCACCCTGCTGATGCTGGTGGCGGCCTTTGCGGGGCTGGACGAGGTGCGGCGCGCCTACGGGGAGGCGATCGGCGCGGGCTACCGGTTCTACTCGTACGGGGACGCCATGGCGGTGGTCCCGTGACCGGCGCGGGGGGCGGCGCGCGCTTCGTCCTCGACGCCGCCGACGGCCGGGCCCGCGCCGGACGCCTCATCCTTCCCGGCGGCGTGGTCGAGACGCCCGCCTTCATGCCCGTGGGAACGGCGGGCACGGTCAAGGGGGTGTCTCCAGAGGAACTCGCGGACGCGGGCGCGGCGATGGTGCTGGCCAACACCTATCACCTGTACCTGCGTCCGGGGGCGGACGTGGTGGGGGAGCTGGGCGGGCTCCACGACTTCATGCGCTGGCGGGGACCCATCCTCACCGACTCGGGCGGCTACCAGGTCTTCTCCCTGGCCTCCACGCGCGACATCGACATGGACGGCGTCACCTTCCGCAGCCACATCGACGGGAGCAGCCACCGCTTCACCCCGGAAGGCGCGATCGACATCCAGCGCCGGCTGGGCGCGGACGTGATCATGGCCCTGGACGAGTGTGCGCCCGGAGGCGTCGGCCGCGAGGATGCGGCCCGCGCCAACCGCAGGACGGCGGCGTGGCTGGAGAGGTGCCGGGCCCGCTTCGAGGCCACCCACGGCGACGCGCCCCGGCCGCAGGCCCTCTTCCCCGTCCTGCAGGGCAACGTCTACGACGACCTCCGGGGGGAGCAGGTGGAGGCCGCGCTGGCGCTGGGCGACTGGCCCGGCTTCGGGATCGGCGGGCTCTCGGTGGGAGAAGCCAAGGGGGACATGTGGCGCACGCTGGAACTCCTCGACGACCTGGTCCCCGGCGACCGCCCCCGCTACCTGATGGGGGTGGGCTATCCGGACGACCTCCTCGAGGCGATCCTGCGGGGCTGCGACATGTTCGACTGCGTCGCGCCCACCCGCAACGCCCGCCACGGCACCGCGTGGACCCGCGACGAGGGCCAGGTCAACCTGAAGGGCGCGCGCTTCCGCCTCGACCGCGATCCCATCGACCCGGCGTGCGACTGCTACGCGTGCAGGGGCTACGACCGCGCCTACATCCGCCACCTTCTGGTGCTCGGCGAGCGTTTCGGCCACCGCCTCGTCTCCATCCACAACCTGCGTTTCCTGCTGAGCCTTGCGCACGCGTCGCGACTTCATATCCGTGACGGTACCTTTACCGGGTGGGTCCGGTCGTGGCTCGACCGCTATCGCGCCGCCCGGACCCGCCGCGCCGCCCACTGACCCCACAGACACCCCGGACTCAGACCCGTGCCACTC
>CAZTOF010000583.1:0-5273 GCA_964615515.1 uncultured Gemmatimonadaceae bacterium | reverse complement strand
GGGTAGGGGGATGGGCTACAAGACACCGATCACAATAGCGCAGGCGATCGACGACATCAGCCACAATCGCTATGTTCTGCCCGCAATCCAACGGGAATTCGTGTGGCGGCCGGGCCAGATCACGGCCCTCTTCGACTCGCTGATGCGGGGATACCCGATCGGCACGTTCCTGTTCTGGAAGGTCGAGGCACCCCGTGTAGGGGACTTCAAGTTCTACAGGTTCCTAGACGACTACCATGGGCGAGACAAGCGCCACAATCTCCCCTGGAAGCCTAGTGGGTCACAAGGGGTGACCGCGGTCCTAGATGGGCAACAGAGGTTGACGGCGTTGAATGTTGGCTTACGCGGAAGTTATGCGTGGAAGTTGCCGTATTACCAAGCGCGTTTCGACTATGCGTGGCCCAAGCGCAGGCTGTACTTGAATCTCAAGCAGCCGGCGTCGACCAGGACCGATGTCGAGGACAAATACGATTTCCGTTTCCTCACAGAGGAACGCGTGGCGAAACGAAATGACGAGGAACACTGGTTTCATCCGTCGGGGGTATTGCCATGGAAGGATCTCACAGCAGTGATGGAATACATACACCAGCACTCATTGTGGAATAGCCGCTATTCGATTGAGTGTCTTTCGAGATTGTTCTCGATCATTCACCAAGACGAGCTGGTCAGCTACTACGAGGAGAGTGAACAGGACATCGAAAAGGTGCTCAATATATTCATCCGCGTGAATAGCGGCGGGACCGTATTGAGCTACTCCGACTTGCTCCTGAGCATGGCGACGGCCGCTTGGACCAAGGTTGATGCTCGCGAGGAGATTCACGGATGTGTTGATGAACTCAACAAAGTGGGGAAAGGATTCGCGTTCAATAAGGACCTAGTCCTGAAGTCATGCTTGGTCCTTGCGGGTGTTCCCGGTATCGGGTTCAAAGTCCGTAACTTCACCGCTGACAACATGGCGACGATTGAGAACGAATGGTCGAAGATTCGAAGAGCTTTGCATACGGCGGTAGTCCTGTTGTCATGGCGGATGGGATACGATTCGCACACGCTCACGGCGAATAGCGTTCTGATCCCGATAGCACACTATGTGTATCGACGCGGTCTCACTGAGCATCACATTCGCAAGGCGGGCTTCGACGCCGATGCCATTGCCATCCGCAACTGGACTAGAAGGGCGCTCCTAAAGAGGGGTACCTTCGGCGCCGGGCTTGACACCACCCTCCGCAAGGCGCGCGAGACTATCGACGAAGAGTGCCTTGGCGGATTCTCAGCGTCAGCCATGGATGCGGCCTTTGCGAGTATCGGCAGGCCGTTGCGGTTCGTCGAGGAGGAACTAGACGACCTGCTGGATGGCAAGGGAGGGACGGCGTTCTCAGTGCAGGCGCTTCTGTTTTCCAATTTCGACCTCACCAACAAATTCCATGTCGATCACGTTTTCCCACAGGCTCGGTTCACGGTCTCGCAGTTGAAGGCTGCTGGTGTGGCTGAAGAGGATTGGCAGGAATACAAGGATCGCCGGGATCGGGCTGGCAACCTTCAGTTCCTCACGGAGCCGGAGAACCTTGAGAAGGGCGCCAAAATGCCTTCAGAGTGGCTTCAAGGGCATGATCGTGCCGATGAACTGAGGAAGCGGGGCGATCTAGGGAACCTACCAAGTGGTATGGTTGGCTTCCTGGATTGGTACGAGGCCAGGAGAGAGAGAATGAAGACCGGACTCGCAGCGTTGTTGGGTGTTACTCTCGGTAGCGGTGTTGCCATTGAGGAAGCGGATTAGACTCGCTGCGGCGTGGCCATTCTCTCGACGCTCTCGACCAACGTGTCCCGGCAACCAGCCAACTCCAGGCTACGCAAGGCGTCCGACGCACCCGCGCCCGAAGGCTGTCGTGCGATTCGGCTAGGTCGACAAGTCCACAAATGAGCATATGTGTACGTGCGTAATGTAACGACATGAATCCCAGCACCCCACCCACGTCGATCCCCCGCCACGGAATGCTCGCCACGGTTCGCAACCGCCGCGGTACCGTGACTGCAGTCGACCCCTTCGACGGCGAAACAGGCCGACTCCACCTCGTTCACTTGGACTACCAGGACGGTGGTTCGCCGTCCACCGAACGTCTCCTTTGGGAACTTGAACCCCGAAAGACACTGCTCGAGCCGACCGCGCTCCCGGACGCATATGGCGCGGATCCCATGCCCGCGGCCGACTTCGATGCACTGCTCCGTGCGGCTCGCTGGACAGCACTCTCCCCATATCTCGGCATTGAAGGCCATGGCCGAGAAGACAACCAGCAACCCATCGCCAGCCCCTTCCACGGCGGCGTGCGCGTTGAGGACTTCCAGCTCGTCCCCCTCCTGAAGGCCCTCCGCATGCCCCGCGTCAGCCTCTTGATCGCGGACGACGTCGGACTCGGCAAGACCATCGAAGCCGGGCTCATCCTCACCGAACTCCTACTCCGGCGACGAGTCCGCCGCGTCCTCGTCCTCACACCGGCTGCACCTCGATGTTCTGGGCTTCAGGCGTCATGATCGTGCGGGTTTGGGGTCTTGGACTTCCCAGCGGCCGGCTCGGTCCGACCCGACTCGGTGGAGCAGACCGGCCTTCTTCAGTCTGGCGAGGTGGTACTTTACCCCGTCGGGCGTGATGCCGGTGCGGACGGCCAGGTCGTTGCGGGTTAGCTTCGGCTCAGCCCGGAGCAGCTCCAATATACGCTGGCGCGTTGGAATCTGGGTAGTGGAGGCCGTGAATGGAGCGTTCTGGGTAGTGACGGGTGGAGCCGGGATGGGCGGCGAACCCGGACGCTCAGGGTGCCGAGCGGCGGTGTGCACCCTCCATATCCGCGTCGTGAAGAACCCTACGTCCTCCTCGAACTCGGGCCCGGGTAGGCCCGCCCCCGCGCACAACCGAGTCATGGCCGCCGTCCCGGTGCCCGTCCCCTCACCGTAGCCGAGCAGGTGCATCGGTGCGGCGATGAGCGGGTTGGTCGGGATCGAGGGATGCTCCGAGCGACCCTTCACCCCGGGGCGCGACGGCGGCGGATGGCCGGGGCACACGACCTCCAGTCTGTCGCGAAACAGCAGAACCTGAACAGCCTCCGGCTGGGTGTAGTTGCGGTGCGCGACGGCGTTCACGACGGCCTCCGTCACGACCTGCTTGGGGATTTCGTGGGTGACCGGTGCCTGAACCGTCTCGGCCCTCGTCCCCACGCTCCGGTCGATCGCGCCCAGGACGAAGTCCACCGCCTGGTCCACCAGCTCGAAGACCGTCCCCCCGTACACCCGTCGGTACGGGATCGGCCGGGCGATCGCTGTGCCGTGGAAGTGCGCGCACTCGACTTCGGAGGAGATGAGGAACCGCTGCGGTGCCTGTCCGAAGAGCAGGATGGCGGCATTCGTGAGGCGTCCCCTCCAGAGAAGGCTCAGGTGGCGGAGCAGCTCCGTTGGCGGTGCCGCGTCCGCCACCGGGAGCCCGCACGACCTTCGCGTGGTGCGGATGAAGCGGCCCATGGCTTCGGCGTCCAGGTCGTTCGTCGTGGCCCCCGAACACGGTTCGGCGTCGAAGGGGACGCGGTGCAGGAGCCGCTCGGCCTCAATGTGGCGGAGGAGCGCGGCGTACACCCCGGCGACTAGCTCCGCCAGCGTGGTGAAGCGTCTTCTCGCGATCCCCGCCTGCGCCCTGTCGATGAGCGCGCGCATCCCGGGGTGACGCTCGGCCCCCTCGGCACCCTTCACGAAGATGAGCCGGTACTTGCGGAGCGCGACGGCTCGGTCGAACTCGCGCTCGACGGGCGAGGCGCCGGCCTTGCCCTCGTCACCGTAGTCGGCGCCAAACAGGCCGACATAGATGTCGCAATGTTCGACTGCGTCCCGGCGGGCCGCATCGGGCAGTTCATCGCGAGGTGGGTCAGGCTCCGGGACGAGAACCTCGAAGAAGCGTCGCATCAGGGGGTCGCCGCGCAGGTAGTCGCGCAGGTGTGCCCTTTCCCGCGCGAACTCTCTCAGGGCGCCGCCGATGTAGATGCGCGTTGGGGTCACGGCTCCGCGTTCTCGTGGGGCGCCGTGTCCGGAATGGGCAGCCGGATCGCACCGGTGAGGAGCTGCTGCATCATGCCCTGCTTGATCGCGCGGGTCTTGTCGAGGCGGTGCTCGAATGCGGTGATCTCGGCGTCCATGTCGGAGAGGACGGTGGCGATGGCGCGCTGTTCATCCACGGGCGGGACAGCAAACGAAAAATCGGCCATGTCTCGGCCATACAAATGAAAGACCGTCGTTCCAGACACAAATTTCATTACCTGTTGTCGGTGTGTCTTGATCACGTAGGCCAGGAACTCACCATTTAGAATGTTCTCTGGCGCACGGATGACTAGAATGTCTCCACCGATGATGATGTCGGGAAGCAGAATGCAACTTGCGGTTGCCAAACCGTTGGGCGTTACGTCCGACGTTGGCATCAGAACGTCGTTGCGCAGTGAGTAGACTAGTCTTCCTTCCCGATCGGTTCCGTGTAGGACTTCTGTGATTCGCTCGCCATAGACCGTAAAGAGCTCACCGTAGTGCACGCATCGATGCTTACCGCTGGGCGACAAGTCAGCTTTGGCGAGGCCCTTGCCTTTCAGAAAGGAGGCGATTCCTCCCAAACGCTTTGTCCCCCACTCCCCCCCGAACCCCGGCAACCGCATCCTGCCCGTCAGCAGTTCCTGCATCGCGGCCTGCTTGATGGCCCGCTTCTTGGCGACCAGCGCTTCCAGCGATTCGATCAGGTCGTCAACGTCGCCGAGGACGGATGCGATTGCGTGCTGTTCCCGCTTTGGTGGCACGGCGATCCGTACAGCCGACAGAGAACGGCCGTTGGTCAGTGCGCGGGTTGTGTAAGTTGCATTGGATACGATCTGGGACCTTATGGATTTTGCCGCGAAACAGTACTTCTTGTAAGGGTCATAGAGACGACCGTTTCGAGGCCGGGCGCGAAGGACGAAACCGCTGAATACGGTGTCGCAGGGCTCATCGAGCATTACAGCTGCGACGCCGATGTCCTCCACCGTTTCCGATGTGCGAGTGAAGAACACGTCTCCCTTTCGAACTTGGTAGTTGCTGATCTCGTCTGTCGTTAGCTCTACACGCCCGGACACGTCATCTGAACCCGCCTTATTCACGAGCGGTCTGGAAGCGGGGCGACGTGAGGCGGTAAGTGTTTTAGATTCAATGTGTTAGATGAATCACGAACACTTACCAGCCATCACGTCGGGGGTGAAGATAATGGATGCGCCGTTCAGCTT
>CAZTOF010000582.1:0-2077 GCA_964615515.1 uncultured Gemmatimonadaceae bacterium | reverse complement strand
TTTTCCGATCGTGTCGGGCTGGATGGCCTCCTCGTGCTCAGGATCGCCCGGGGAACGGTCGCCGCGCGGGTCGGTCTCCGGCCCGGAGACCTCGTCCTGAGAGCGGCGGAACGTCCGACCCGGGAACTCGAGGATCTCGTCACCGCGCTCGAGTCGGAGCGCGGCCGGGAGCCCGCCGTCGTCTGGGTCCGGGGGGGACAGGAGATGAGCGGGGTCTGGCCCCGGCGCTGAGCGCGTGCTGGTCATCGACGCCGTGGCAGACATGGCTTTGCGCATGGCTCGAATCAGATCGGGGAAGCGCCGGACCGCGACACGGACACGACGCATGTGCGTCCGGGTGGACGCACTGGCCGTCATCGCCGCCTTCCTCATCGGAATCGGCCCGGGCTCACCGGTTCAGCCCTGCCCGAAGCATTGGGCGGCACACGGCGACGAACCGGCGCCGCGGACCGCTGCGTCCCATGAGGCGGACGGCGCGGCGACCCACCCCGATGAACGCCCGGATCACGCGCACGCCGAGAGCGCGGGCGCCACCGGGCACCCGGCTTCGCATTCGGGCGGGCCGTGCGACTGCCTGGGCACATGCCTGACCTGCTGTGGTCCGGCGCTCGTCGCGTCCGCCCTGCGCTCCGCCGCGGCGGCTGCGGTCGACCACACACCTCCGGGGACGCCGCCCCTCCCGCGGCCGATGCCCGACGTCGCAGCCTATCTTCGACCGTTGGCCCAACCCCCGCCCGTCTGACTCCTCGACAACCGCCCACACCCGTCGTCCCGGGAACGCGCCTCCGGCCGCAGGGCCGGTGTGCGTACCCGTGCCGATGCCGGGATCGAAGGCTGCGCTCGCCAGCGCCTGACGCCGGCGAGCGATGCTACCCGTCAAACGAGGAGTCGAACAAATGGAGACTCGCACAATACTCGGCGCGTTCGCCCTGCTCGCCTTTGCCGCACCCGTCGCCGCGCAATGGAACGCCTCTCGGGCGGACAGCCACGCCCCCATCGGCGTCATGGCGGACCACCGCCACGAGGCGGGCGAGGTGATGCTTTCGTACCGCTACATGACGATGACCATGGAGGGGAGCCGCATCGGCACGGATCCCATCGGCGACGCGGAGATCGTCTCTCCCGGTGGCGGGTTCATGGTTACGCCGACCCGCATGCCGATGACGATGCACATGTTCGGCGCGATGTTCGCGCCCTCCGATCACATCACCTTCATGGCGATGCTCCCCTTCGCGTCCGGTTCCATGGACCACATCACACGCGCGGGCGGGTCGTTCACGACCGAATCGGCCGGGATGGGTGACATCAACGTGGGCGCCATGATCGGCCTGGCCGAATGGGCGAACCAGTCGCTCCACCTGAACGCCATGATCGGCCTCCCGAGCGGATCGATCGAGGAGAGGGATGTCCTCCCGATCAGTGACGGGATGGAAGTGCAGCTCCCGTACCCGATGCAGATCGGCTCGGGCACCTTCGACCTGCGCCCCGGCCTCACCTGGCTGGGTCAGTCCGGCGACTGGTCCTGGGGCGCCCAGGGGAACGCCGTGATTCGCACGGGCACGAACGACCGCGACTGGTCACTCGGCGACAAGTTGCAGGGGACCGCCTGGTGGGGGCGGCTGCTGGGCCGCAACCTTGCGGCCGGCGTGCGGCTGGTCGCGACCCGGACCGGGAACATCGACGGCAGGGACGCCGCGCCAAGCGTGAACCCGCAAATGGTCCCCACGGCGCGGACCGATCTGCGCGGCGGCACAGTCGTCGAGGGAGGACTGAGCCTGAACCTCTACATCCCGCAGGCCAGGGCCTTCCGGATCGCAGGCGAGGTGCTGCTGCCCCTGGTTCGCGACCTCGATGGCCCGCAACTCGAGACCGATCTGACGTTCGTGCTCGGCCTGCAGGTCGTACCCGTAAGCCACTAGCGGGAAACGCGTAACGGTGCGGGGACCCTCCGCCGAGGCCACCGTCCGGCGTTACCCCGGGACGCCACTTGAGATATCGACCGGATCCATGACGTATACGTCACATGTGGCGGTATACGATGTATACCATTTGTCAGCGGGAAAACCCTCCCGTACTC